>CAYSPN010000910.1:0-3774 GCA_964432895.1 uncultured Candidatus Kuenenia sp. | reverse complement strand
TGCTCGCCGGCGGCGGCTACCGGCATCCGGGCCACCTCGCCTTCGACGAGAAGCGAAACGAGCCGCTGGCCAACCTCTTCGTCACGATGCTCCAGCGGCTCGGCGTCGAGACCGACGCGTTTTCTTCGAGCACCGGCACGCTGCGGGGGCTCGACGCATGAGGTCGTGCGGAACCCTCGGGCTTGTGCTCTGTGCCGTGCTGACGGCTTGGCCGGCGGGTGTCGCTCGCGCTGAGCCATCCCAACTGGAAACCTTCTTCGAACGGCATTGCTACTCCTGCCACTCTGGCAAAACCCCTGAGGCGGGGCTCGATCTCGCCGTGCTCGCGCGGGATGTGTCTGATCCTGCCATCCTGCGGCGGTTTGTGCAGATCCACGACCGCATCGCCCGCGGCGAAATGCCTCCCGCGGAGTCGGAGCAGCCCACAACCGAGGAACGCGACGCAGTCACGCGGTTGCTCGATGCGGAACTCTTCCGGGCCGACTCGGCGCGGATCGCCAGGGCGGGCCGGGCCCGCATGCGGCGGATGACCCGGGCGGAATATGAAAACACGCTTCGCGACCTCTTGGCCCTTGCGAGGCTCGACATCCAGGGCATGCTGCCCGCGGACGGCCGTGTCGCGGGCTATGAAAAAATCGGCGACGGCCTCGACCTATCGCCAGCGCATCTCGCAGCCTATGCCGCCGCCGCGGAGAAGGCCCTCACCGCGGCGATTGCGACACGGAGCACGCCGCCGCCGGTGTTCAAGCGGCGGATCTATCCCGCGGGCCTCTTCAAGTCCGGCGGCAATCTGCTGCACGGCAATTTCATCCTGCTCAAGGACAAGCAGCCCGATCCCGCCCTGCCGATCCCCGGCCCGCTCAAGGATGCCGACGGCAAGCCCATCCCGGAGAACACCCCCGAAGAGCGGAAGAAGGTGTTTGACAAAAACGAGGTCGCCAAAAGCCAGAGCGCCGTCGGCCTGCTCTGGCCGAATCTCGCCGGCTGGGAGGCGGCGATGAACGTGGCGCCGATCTACGCGGGCAGATATCGCATGCGACTGTCGATTTGGGGCTTTCAGCTGAACAAGGGCGTGGTCGAGGCCGTGGCCAGCTCGCAGGCGGCCGTCCTGCGGGCCCATGAGGAGGGTCATCAGCAGGAGGGCGGGCGGCTACTAGCGACGTTCACGGCGGCGTCGCTCGACCCCCGCGAGCACGAGATCACGTCCTGGCTCGACGCCCATGAGTCGATCGTGTTCGATCCGGTGTCGCTCTTGATGGGGCACCTGCACCACTTCCGGCAGAAGGGGGGCGGCGTCTCCGAATTTGTCGGCTCGGGCGTGGCGCTCGACTGGTTCGAGGTCGAGGGGCCGCTCAACGAATCCTGGCCGCCGGAAAGCCACAGGCGGCTGTTCGGTGACCTGCCGATCGCGACGCGCACAGCCGATACCACGGCCGTGCCGCCCCAGCGCGAGCCTATCCGGCAGACGCCCCTGTATCTGCCGGCCTTGATGACCGATCTCTCGCCGGCCGACCGCAAGCCGCCCCTGGAGACCGTGCACTCGTCGACGCCGCTGGAGGATGCCCGCAGGCTCTTCGCCGACTTCCTCCCGCGGGCCTTCAGGCGTCCCGTCGAGGCCGATGAGATCGAGCCCTACGTGGCGCTCGTGGCAAAACGCCTGGCCGCGAACGACTGCTTCGAGGACGCCATGCGGCGGGCCTACGTAGCCATCCTCACTTCCCCTGAGTTTTTGTTGCTGCCGTCTGACGTGCGGCCCGACCCGGGCACGCTCGCCTCCCGGCTCTCGTACTGGCTCTGGAATTCGCCCCCTGACGATGCGCTGCTGGCCGCCTCCGTATCCGGCCGGCTCGCCGATCCTGCGGTGCTGCATGCGGAGGTGGACAGGCTGCTCGCCAATCCCAGGAGCGACCGCTTCATCCAGGATTTCACCGATCAGTGGCTGGAACTTCATCGGATCAACGAGACGAATCCCGACCGGCAGCTCTATCCGGAGTATTCGTTCCTGCTGCATGAAGGGATCGCGGCCGAGCCCCGTGCTTTCCTGTGGGAACTCATCACGAAGGACCTGCCGATCCACATGCTCGTCGATGCCGACTTCGCCATGCTCACGCAACGGGTGGCCGAACACTACGGGATCGCGGGCGTCGACGGGGTCCAGGTCCGCCGGGTGGACGTGCCGAAGGAGAGCCATCGTGGCGGGCTGCTCGGTCAGGCGGCGATCCACAAGGTGACGGCAAACGGCACGACGACGACGCCGGTGAAACGGGGCGTCTGGGTGCTCGACCGGCTCTTGAACGACCCGGCCCCGCCGCCCCCACCGGGCGTGGCGGGAGTCGATCCCGACACCCGCGGCGCGACGACCATCCGCGAACAGCTCGCCCTACATCGCACGAACGCCGACTGTGCCGCATGTCACTCGAAGATCGACCCGCCGGGATTTGCCCTCGAATGCTTCGATCCCATCGGCGGCTACCGCGACCGCTACCGCTCAACCGACAAGGGCAATCCTGCCCCGGAGGCGGCCCAGAAGCAGTGGGAAGCCCGCTACCGGCTCGGGCCCGCCGTCGATGCGTCGGGCGAGCTGGCTGATGGACGGCGGTTTGCGGGCATCGATGAACTCGAGCAGCTGCTGGCCGTCGATCCGGCGCAGCTCGCCCGGGCCTTCGTCGGCCACATGGCCCGCTATGCCACCGGCGCCGATCTCTCCTATGCCGACCGCCGCGCGGTCGATGACATCGTGGCTGCGGCCGCCCCGACGCAGTACGGCGTTCGCTCCCTCATCCACGCCATCGCCGCCAGCCCGCTGCTGCGTGGGACCCGCTGAACGGATGCGCAAAGGAGATGCAGCCAGTGGTGTTCGGCACGGGATGTGCGGGCGGCCCAAATTCCCTTGCTTGCGCTGCGGGCTTGGATAGAGGCGGGCTTGGATGAAGAGGGGTTCCCATGCAAGCCCGAAGCGCGAGCGAGGGAATCCGTATTGCCAAACCGCACATCCCGTGCCCAACAGGAATGGGACGCAGCTCTTCAGCGTGCCGCTAATACCAGATGCCTGCGCGGACCAAGAACGTGTCGCTGGGCCGATAGTCGGCGGTGTCGGTGATGTAATACTCGACGAGGCGGCCGAACACCCAGCCGGTTTCGAATCGCCAGCTGACGCCGAGATCGGCAGGCCGTCGCTCCCAGCCCGCCAGCATCCGGTAGTCGTGGTAGACGACCACGTCGTTGGCACCGCTGTCGCGGCGGACGGCCCACTGGTTGCCGCCAAACTCGCCAGCCAAATAGACCCACTGTGCCGCACGGTCGCTCTCGGCCACCCGCCACGCCAGCCGCGGCCTGGGAAAGATCAGCTCGAACCGCTTGTCGTCGGCGGGGGTCCAGAGCAGGCCGCCGGCGGGCAGGATGTTGACGTCATAGCGGTCGAGATAGATCGCGCCCGCCACGACCCGCAGGTTTTTGGAGTATTCCCACGCTCCGAAGCCATGCCCCGTGACACGCAGGGCCTGAGGGGTGTCGTTCGCGAAGTCGCTGTACCAGCCTGGTGCCACGGCCAGATCGACGCCAAACCGCTCGCCGATCTTCCGCAGCCAGCGGGCCTGCAGCCACGATTCATAGAGCTGCGACGGCAGCCCCGGATCGGTCTGCCCGGTCGCCTCGTCGACGAACGTCGTGCCGAAGCCCGAGGTGACGAGAAGCGGGGAATTGACCGTCGGTGCCGGAAGGCCGATGGTCAGGCTCGTGTCGAGGGTGGTGAGGCCGAGGCCGTCGGAGCCGAGC
>CAYSPN010000909.1:0-3350 GCA_964432895.1 uncultured Candidatus Kuenenia sp. | reverse complement strand
CGTGACCGACGCCGAGGCGCTCGATGCCTTCGACCTGGTGGCCCAGCGGGAAGGGATCCTGCCGGCGCTCGAAACCTCGCACGCCCTGGCCTGGGCTATGGAGGAGGCGGGCCGGCGGCCGCCCGAGGAGATCCTCGTCGTCTGCCTGTCGGGCCGTGGTGACAAAGACGCCGCCGAGATTGCCCGGCTGCGGGGTCTGTTGGCTGACGGCACATCGGCGTTGGCCTAAGGGGCTGACGGCTTGCCGGGCTGACACGAGATCGTCCAGATTGAGTTGTTGTTGATTGAGTCACCAAGTGAGTCACCAGGAATCGTGCCATGCCGGTCAGTTCCGCGGAAGCCAGTCCCTCGAAAGTATCCGTCCTCGCGGACGTGTTCACGACGCTCAAAACACAGGGCCGCGCCGCCTTGGCGCCGTTCGTGACGGCTGGAGATCCCGACATGGAGACGACGCTCGCCGTGCTTGAGTCGCTCGACCGGGCCGGTGCTTCGCTCTGTGAACTCGGCGTGCCCTATAGCGACCCGATCGCCGACGGTCCGGTGATCCAGTCTTCCTATACGAGGGCTCTGGCCGCTGGCTTTACGCTTGAGCGACTGTTTGAACTCTCCCGGCAGGCGACACAGCGGGTGAAGATGCCAATCCTTGCGATGGCGAGCTATTCGCTCATCTATCGACGCGGCATCGACCGTTTCGTGGCCGATGCGAAGGCGGCAGGGCTGACGGGCTTCGTCGTGCCCGACCTCCCGATCGAGGAATCGGACCAGCTCGACGCTGCCTGCCGGCAGGCGGGCCTGGCGCTCGTCCGACTCGTCACGCCCACCACGCCGCCGGAGCGGGCCGAGGCGATTGCCCGAAAATCGACCGGCTTCCTCTACTGCGTGTCTGTGGCCGGGGTGACGGGGGCCCGCACGGACCTGCCCGCCGGCCTGATCGAGCGGGTGAATTGGCTGAGGACGAAGACCGATGTGCCGATCCTCGTGGGTTTCGGGATTTCGAGTCCCGAGCAGGCACACGCCGTGGCCCAGGTCGCCGATGGCGTGATCGTAGGCTCGGCGGTGGTCCGCCATCTGGCCGAGGCGGCCAACCAACCCCGCGAAGCCTTTCTGCACGGGCTCGAAGGCTACGTCGGCGATCTCGTCGCGGCAACGGCACGGTAATACGCGTAGCAGCCAGCTAGCCCAGCGGTTCGACCAACTGCTCCGTCCAGTGCGGATGCAGGCTGGCGGCTTCGACCGTGATCCCCGCCCTTACAAGCGCGGCGACGATCTCGGAGAGAGCCCTCGGCGGGGACCCGGTCGGGGTGGCCGGCGGAAACTCGAGCATGCAGTCGAGGATGGTGGCATCGCAGGCTTCATGGTGTTTGGTTATCTGCCCGACTACGCTGGCGGCCGACTCGGCCTGTCCATTGCAGTGGAGGCGGTATCGCCAGGCACGGCCGCCGGCGAAGGCTGCAAAGGTCGCTGGCCCCCGCTCCACGAGCCGGCCCTCCGAAAGCACTGCCAGATGCGTGAAGCAGTCGGGCACGCGGGCATCGTCGATCGCCGCCACGACCGTGCGGCCGCCGAGCTGGAGATCGCTGATCAGCCGCTCGACCGACTGCCGTTGCCGCGGGTCGAGGCTGCCAAACGGATCGTCGAGCACGAGCAGATCGGGCGCATGCAAGAGCGCCCGCCCGATAAGCAGGAGCTTCGCCTGCCCGGCGGGCAGGCTGTCGATCGGCGCCGCCCCCCTGCCCTTCAGATCTGCCAAGTCGAGAGCCCGGTTCACGGCCGCCCGCAATCCGTGGCCGGTCAGCCCCGCCGAACTGCCGAAGAGTGCCAGGAACTCATCGGCCCGCACGCCCGGCCACGCGGCAAGCTGCGACGGCACATAGCCGAGGCGGGCCCGCACGGCGTCTGGATCACGGCGGACGGAGTGGCCATCGACGGCGATATCGCCTCCGCGGACGGCGATCGCCGTCGCGAGCGACTCCAGCAGCGTGGTCTTGCCGACGCCCGACCTGCCGATGACGGCGAGCGTTTCGCCCGTTCCGATCTCCAGCGAGAGACGGTCGATCACCATCTGGCCGGAGCGTTCCACGATGACGCGGTCGAAGCGGATCATACCGGTCCTCGCCTTCCGGCCCTTTGGGATGCCGCGGGGAATGCGTCGCTACAGCGATGAGGAAGTCTGCTTGCCCAGCCGCTCCGCCGTCATCTCCAGCGACACAAGCAGGCCCTTCGCCTTGTTGAGCGTCTCCTGGAACTCGCTCTCCGGCACGCTGTCGGCCACGATGCCCGCGCCCGATTGCACGTAGGCCTTGCCGCCGGTGATCACCACCGTCCGCAGGGCGATGCAGGTGTCCATCGCGCCGCTGAAATCGATGTAGCCCACCGCCCCGGCGTAGGGGCCGCGCTTGCGGGGCTCCAGTTCGTCGATGATCTGCATCGCCCGGATCTTGGGGGCCCCCGACACCGTGCCGGCCGGCAGGCAGGCCCGCAGGGCATCGAACGCCGTCGTGCCCGGAGTGAGCTGGCCGGTGACGTTGCTCGTGATGTGCATCACGTGGCTGTACCGCTCGATCGACATCACGTCGCTCAGCACCACCGAGCCGATGCTCGACACGCGGCCCACGTCGTTGCGGCCCAGATCGATGAGCATCACGTGTTCCGCCCGCTCCTTGGGATCGGCCAGCAGGCCCTCCGCGAGGAGCTTGTCCTCCTCCGGCGTCTTCCCACGCGGCCGGGTACCTGCCAGCGGCCGCACCGTCACCTTTTCGTCTACCACGCGGACCATGATTTCGGGCGAACTGCCCACGAGCGTGGCCGCGGGGGTCCGCAGGTAGAACATGAACGGGCTGGGATTCACCACCCGCAGCGTGCGGTAGAGTTCGAGTGGCGGCAGGTCGAAAGGTATTTCCAGACGTCGGCTGAGCACCACCTGGAAGATGTCGCCGGCACGGATGTATTCGATGGCCTTCTCGGTGGCTGCCAGAAACTCCTCGCGGGTCGAGGCGGCCCGGGCCGTGCCATCGGTGAGGCACCGCGGCTCGTGTCGCGGGCCGATGTCGGCCGCCGACGGCCAGGGGTTCGGTCGAAATAATTGCTCGATCGTCGCGTCGATGCGTCGGCAGGCCTCCGCGTGGCCACGGGCCACGGCCGCGGGCGAGCCGTCATCGACGTGGGCGAGTACCACGATGTCGAGTGACTTGGTGACGTTGTCGAAGACGAGCAGCCGGTCATAGAAGGCGAAGGAGAGATCGGGGAGATGGAGGTCGTCGACCGGCGGATGAGGCAGCCGCTCCGCGTATCGGACGGAGTCGTAGGCCGCATACCCCACGACGCCGCTGGTGAATGGCGGGAGTTCCGGC
>CAYSPN010000908.1:0-10044 GCA_964432895.1 uncultured Candidatus Kuenenia sp. | reverse complement strand
CTCGAGGGCACTGGACGGAACTGGCAACGCACGGGCGAAGAGACCGCCACGCTCGTGGTAAACGTAGCCGGCAGCACCGTAGAGGCCCGGGTCGAACAGGCACCCGCCGATGACGAAGGTGAGGCTTGGATCGGTGCACGGCTGCGACTCGCCGGCATCGCGGCTGGCGACATCAACGATCGTCGCCAGCTCATTCGGCCATACCTCCTTGTGCCAGATCGCGACGATGTCACGGTGCTCGAGCCGGCTCCCTTGGATCCATTCAGCCTTCCGAAAACGGCTTTCCTGGAACTCGGCCGGGGCGAGCTCCACGACAGCCTGCAGGCCGTGTCGGGCGTCGCGGTGGCGCCGCCGCGGGACCGGCGGCTCTTTCTCACCGATGGTGAAAAAAGCTTGTGCGCGCTGCTCGACGAGCGAACGGCTGCTGCTGCCGCGTCGATCGTGGCGGGAGACCAGGTCGACGCGGTGGGTTTCGCCGAGGCGGGCCCCTTTGCCGCACGGCTGGCAGAGGCACGCGTGCGGGTGACCGCATCGGGAAATCCGCTTGCCCCTCGCCGTCCCAGTGCCAAAGAGCTTCGCTTCAACTGCGACGCGCAGCTCGTTCAAATCGAGATGGCGGTCATTGAGCGGGAGGATCGCGCGGAGGGGACGCTGCTGGTGGCCGACCTCGATGGCATCTCGATGCAGGTCGTTGCTCCAGGGAGACTCTCGCCGGAAATCGTTCCCGCCGCAACCATTCGCGTGACGGCTCCCTGCCTCGTCACGAAGACTCGCACCGACCAATACACCCTGCGGGCCGCGGGCTACGCCCTCTACCCGACCACCTCCGACGACGTGACATTAATCCGGAGGTCGCCTTGGTGGAACGTCCGCCGCCTGGCCATTGCGTTGACGGCGAGCCTCACCGCTGGTGCCATCGGGCTTGCCTGGGTGGTCTTGCTGCGCCGACAGGTGCGGGGGCAACTGGCGGTGATCGAGGAGAAGATTCAATCGGAAGCCGTCGGCGAGGAACGGCGGCGGATCGCCCGGGAGTTTCACGATTCGCTCGAGCAAGATCTGGCCGGGCTCGCCCTGCGGATCGACTCCGCGGCAGGAAGCGTCACGGATCCGGAGGTTCGCGGCGTGATGGAGCGTCAACGGGAGATCCTGGCCCGCCTCCAGGATGAAACACGGCAATACGTCTGGGATCTCCGCGAGCCGGCCCGCCTGCAGGGCTGCCTCGCCGATCGTGCGGAGGTTATGCTCAACGACCTACGAGAACTCACGGCCTCACCGATCGAATTTTCGACCAAGGGTCCGCTGCCCGAGCTCCTTCCGGAGACGACCCATCACCTGCTGCGGATGCTCCGCGAGGCGGTGAACAACGCGATCCATCACGCCGACGCGACGCGGATCACCGTGGCGCTCGAGGCCGACCGCGGCAGACTGGTCGCAACCATCTCCGACGACGGCAAGGGTTTCGATGCCGGTTCGGCAGACAAAGGCTTTTCAGGCCACTTCGGCCTCCGCGGTCTTTCAGAGCGAGCTCGTCGTATCGACGCCAGGGTGACGGTCGACAGCCGGCCCGGCGGTGGCACGACGGTGGTCATCCGACTGACCGTTCCACCCAGAACCGAATCGCAGGACACAGGTTGATCGGCACAAGTGCCAGTTGGCGGCGGCCTGCAATCGATGACAAACTGACGGCCATCGAGAGAATGAGGCATACACCGATGCGACTGCTGCTGGTCGATGACCATCCCGTGTTTCTCGAGGGTCTCGCCGAAGCACTCGCGCGGCAGCACGACTTCGAGATTGCCGGCATCGCGACCAGTGGCGACGAGGCGGTGGAAGCCTGTGGCCGGCTTACCCCGGATCTCGTGCTCCTCGACCTGTCGATGCGTGGGGTCGATGGCCTCGCCACGCTCGGTCGACTGCGGCAACTCACGCCGCAGCCCCGCGCCCTGATGCTCACCTCCTCCGATGACGCCGCCGACGCGGTCGCCGCGCTCGACGCTGGGGCGGCCGGCTACATCACAAAATCGGCCCGCTACGACGAACTCGTGGCAGCCATACGCGAGGCGGCTACCGGCGGAAGGCCCCTGGGCGAGGCGGTGGCCCGGCGAATCGCCGCCCGTCAGAAGCACGAGCCGCTCACGTCGCGGGAACGGGAGGTGCTCGTGCTCCTGGCCGAGGGCCTCACCTACGAGGCGATCGGCGAACAGCTGGGAATCGCCAAGCGGACGGCACGGGCCCACGTCGTGGCACTCCAGGAGAAGTTCGACGCGGCGAATAACGCTCAGGTAGTCGCCCGCGGCTACGCACGCGGCCTGCTACGACCTTGAGATCGCCGTGTCGCCAGCTCACCCGGACGACCTTGATGCTGCTCAGGTGCACGTTGGCACAAGTGCCAATGGCGGAGGGCGAATCAGGGGTTCTAAACTCGAAGCTGGGGAGCGTTCATCCAGCCGACACAGCCGCTGACTCCCCCAGGTTTTTCCATCCTTTGTATGGTGCCTTCACATGAAGCCGTTTTCGCCACAACCAGGTTTTACGCTCGTGGAACTCCTGGTGGTGATCGCCATCATCGGCACCCTCGTCGGCCTGCTGCTGCCTGCCGTGCAGGCCGCCCGGGAGGCCGCCCGCACGAGCACCTGCAGCAACAACCTCAAGCAGGTCGGCCTGGCGCTGCACTCCTACGTCACTGCCCAACAGAAATTGCCGCCGGGCAGCAATATCGTCGGTGCCACGCAAAATGATTACGGCCACAATTACCTCGTTTTTATCCTGCCCTACATGGAGGAGCAGCCGCTGTATGACTCCTTTGATCTGCAGAAAAAATACGATGACGTGGCCAACAGAGACGACACGCTTTCTGCCGCTGTTGCCGGCTTTTTGTGTCCGAGTTCCCAACAACGGAAATCTCTGTCAGATGATCTCAGCCTGGGCACGACAGCGCGGGCCAACACGACCCACTACGTCGGAATCATGGGGCCTTACGACGCAGCGGGCGTCTACACCGTAGACAAGACGTCGACTGCCCTCGGCTCGATCGCGAAGCAGGGCACGCTTCTCCGCGGCGAGCAAATAGGGTTCAAACAGGTCACCGACGGCCTCTCCAAGACACTGATGGCGGGCGAATTGAGCTGGAACAAAGCAAATGCCTATCGCGGGTGGAGTCGAGGTTGCAATAAATCCGGCACTGGCTCGGCAACTGTCTACGACAACATGGCGTGCGCCGGCGTGAGAAACATACGCTTCGGCCTGAAGTCATACGCTTATGACAGCGCAACGGCGGCACAGTTCAACAACGTCAGCTTCGGGAGCGAGCACCCGGGCGGCACACAGTTCATCTTCTGTGACGGCGCCGTGCGACTCTTTGGCGACACGACGCCTCTCGACGTCCTCCAGAAGCTCGCCAGTCGCAATGGCGGCGAAGTGACGGGGGCGACTGAGTGACCTCTCTGCGTGTGTTTGTGCTGATGGTCTGCCTGGCCGGCGTGTGTGCCATCGGCTGTGGCCGATCGGTTCCGAAAACCTATCGTGTCCGCGGCACCGTGACGTTCAACGGCAGTCCGGTGCCCGCCGGCAGAATCGACTTCATGCCCGACGCACGGCGCGGCAACTCGGCGATGGCCGGATTCGCGAAGATCGTCGGCGGCGCCTATGACACCGCCGCTGGCGGCATCGGCTCCGCCGGGGGCCCGATGAACGTGCTGGTCAGCGGCTACGAACCCGTCGCCGGCACATCGGAACGCAGCCGTGCCTTGTTTCTCGACCACGTGATCACTGCCGAACTCCCGGCAGCTGACAGTTCGTTCAACGTGGAAGTGCCGGCATCGGCGGCAACCAAGTCGCAATCGGTCAGCGATCCGCCGTGAATTGTCGCTCGCAGAATAATCTGTGGTGCGTCTCGCGTCCCTCGTGAAACCAAAACCGGCTAGGGTCAGCTCGCCTGCAGGGCCTCGACGCTGTTGACGTGCACCAGAGCACAGGTCACGCTCCGATCGTCATCGGGGTAGTAGACGATCATCTTTGTCTTCATGACAAAAGCACACTCGGGATGACGGATCTCGTGTGTCTCGCCATTCGACATCCGAATCACGAAGGGCTCGAATGGCTCCCGACGCATGTAGTCGCGAATCGTTTCTGCATTCATGGGAATCCTCACAGAACCATGCATGACACTGGACGCATGAACATCTTACCCTTCACGCGACAGGGATGCAACGCCCCGGCCGGCGACATCTCCAAGAGCTCTCGCTCATCGCCGCGACGGATGAATCGCAGCGGGTTCTGGCACAACTGCCAATGGCCCCGCGTTCGTGCGGTCGCTACCGTTGGGTAATGGACAGGTCGGCTCCGTACTCTCGCGTTGATGGAGAATCGATCGTGGCATGTCGTCAGAGATCTTGGTCGAGGCGATCTTGCCGCAGCGGCATGACCGTCATCGTGGCACTCGCTCTATTCGCGGGGTACGCCGGCCCGACCGTGACGCATGTCTTCGCAGCAGATGCCCCGACGGTTCCCGCCGCCGATGAGGAGGTGCTGGCCGACCGCCCCCTGGCAGTCTGGCGGTTCGAAGAGCACGCCGGCGCCGAGCGGGCGACCGCGGAACGATCAACTGCAGAGCCACTACTGGCGGATATGAGCGGCACGGTCGTGTTCGGCGAGGAGGGACCGCGGCCGCCGCGGCATCCGACCCTCGCAAAAGACAATACCGCCGCGCTCTTCGGCGTCGGTCGCAGCATCCTGAAAATTTCGGGCAGCGCGGCCGGGTTCGCCGAGTTCCAGTTCACGAACGGCGACTCGATCACGCTCGAGTCTTGGGTGAACCCGTTCGAACTCACCGAGGGCCAACAGGTCTACATCGTGGGCAAGGGACGGACGTCGAACCCGAAGGTTCCCGCCGACAACCAGAACTGGGCCCTGCGGCTCTCCGCAGCGGGCGGCCTCGCCCGGCCCAGTTTTCTGTTTCGCAACGCCGACAACCGCAAAGGACACACCGAGGATTTTCATCGCTGGGTCGCCGACGACGGCTTCACGCCGGGCAGCGGCTGGCACCACGTCGCCGTGAGCTATACGTTTGGGGAGCCCGATTCGATCCGCGGCTACGTCGACGGCCGCCCGGTGACGGGCGAGTGGGATTTCGGCGGCCCCACCAAGAAGCCGCCGGTGGTCGACGACGACGAGGTCTGGATCGGCTCGTCGATCAACGGCAACATGGCCAACACGTTTCCCGGTCTGCTCGACGACGTGGCGATCCATCGCGCGATCGTGCCGCCTGAGCGGATCGCAGCCCGCTGGGTGGTGGACGAGACCGTGCCGCCCGTGCCCGTCGTCGCACTCGCCCCGGTACCCGAAGATGCAGTGCTCTACGAGATCATCGAGGGGGTTCCGGACCGCACTTGGTATTACGGCGGCCGCGGCCCATCGGAGTCGTTCACGCGACCGCAGTTCGCGCTGGTGGATCTGCCGCTCCGCTACGGCGAGACGGGCGTGCGCGAGGATCGCTCGGATCCCTTCATCGTGCGGGCCAGCGGCCGCATCGAACTGCCACCGGGCCCGCAGCGGCTCACGATCCGCACCCGCGGCGGGGCGAGGGTGTTTCTCGACGGCAAGAGTGTCGCCACGCTCCCGACGCCTCGCGACCTGAGCGACGGTCACGAAAAGCTCTTCGTGCCCGATCGCTTCGGCCCGGCCGGCATTCGCCCATTGCCGCAGGGTGATCAGCAAGCCATGGTGGACGTCGTCGGCGATGGCCGGCGGCATCTCGTGCGGGTGGAGTTTCGCGTCGGCGGCAACAATCGCCGACCGGAGACGGGGGATTTTTCGGTGAGCGTCGGCCCGCCCGACACGGTGCCCGTGATCGCCTCGCCCGCCGGCGAGGCGGTGGCCTTTTCCGAGGCCGGGTGGGAAACCCTTGCCACCCGGCTGCGGGCCGATTTCGCCGCCGAAAATGCGGCCCGCCGTCACACCGCCCTCGCTCGTCACGCCGATGCGTGGGCTCGGCGTCATGCCGCCGCCAAGGAGCGGGTCTCGACGAGGCCGCCCGTCGTGCCCCCCGAGATTCCCGCGTCGGCAATGGCCCATGCCGCCACGGTCCACAACGCCATCGACCGCTTCATCAACGCCCGGCTCGTGGCCGCCGACATCCCGCCTGCAGGCCTCGTCTCCGACACCGACTTCATCCGCCGGCTGTCGCTCGACGTGCGGGGGATCATCCCCCGCCCTGCCGAGATCAAGGCCTTCCTTGCCGACACGCGACCCGACCGCCGCGAGCGGCTGATCGACGCCTTCCTCGCCGACCCGCGGTGGGCCGACCACTGGGTGGGCTACTGGCAGGACGTGCTCGCCGAGAACCCCAACCTCGTCAACCCCACGCTCAACAACACCGGGCCGTTCCGGTTCTGGATCCACGAATCATTTCTCGACGACAAGCCGATCGACCGCTTCGCGACCGAGGCCGTGCTGATGCAGGGGAGCACCTACGGCGGCGGCCCCGGCGGCTTTGCGTTGGCCACGGAGAACGACGTGCCCTTCGCCGCCAAGGCGCACGTGCTCGGCCGGGCCTTTCTGGCGATGGAGATGAACTGTGCCCGCTGCCACGACGCCCCCAACCACCGCTTCATCCAGAAAGACCTCTTCAGTCTCGCCGCCATGCTCGCCCGCGGGCCACAGAAGGTTCCGCTCACGAGCAGCATTCCTGGCGGCAGCGCGCGTCTCGCCCGACTGGCGGTGCAGGTGACGCTCGAGCCCGGCACGGAAGTGCCGCCGGCCTGGCCGTTCGCCGACGTCGTTGCCGAAGCCGGCCCGGCCGTGCAAACCACATCGCCGGCCGACACCCGCGAACTGCTGGCGGCGCTCATCACCTCACCCGACAACGACCGTTTCGCGCAGGTGGTCGTCAACAGGCTCTGGGCGCGATATTTCGGTCGCGGCCTCGTCGCCGACGCCGACGACTGGGAGAGCGAATCGCCGAGCCACCCCGAACTGCTCGACTGGCTCGCCCGGCAGCTCGTGGCCAATAACTACTCGCTCAAGGCCGTGGCCCGGCTGATCCTCGCCTCGCACGCCTACGGCCGCGGCCGCCTCGATCTGGTGCGAGCCGCGCCCGCGTCGATGTTCGCCGGCCGGGAGCCGCGGCGGATGTCGGCGGAGCAGGTGGTCGATTCGCTCCACCTGGCCAGCGGCAAGCCGTTCGATGTCGAGGAGATCACGTTTGACGTCGAAGGGCTCAAGAAACGCGACGTGTTTACGAGGCTGCCGGCGCCCACCACGGCATGGCAGTTTGCCACAACGGCCAACGAGCGCGACCGGCCGAGCCTCTCGTTTCCCTTCGCCCAGCAATACACCACGTTGATGGCCGCCTTCGGCTGGCGGGCCGAACGACAAAGCCCGATCACCGACCGCGAGACCGACCCCGACGTGCTCCAACCGGCGATCATGGCCAACGGCGTGGCGGTGAAAAAGGCCAGCCAGTTCTCCGAGTCGAGCGGCTTCACGCGTCTCGCCCTCGAAGACCGGCCGCTCGACGGCTTCATCGAGGGCGTGTTCCTCAGGATACTCGGCCGCTTCGCTACCGACGCCGAGCGGGCGGCCGCGGTCGCCCTGCTCCGCGATGGCTACGACACGCGGCGGGTGGACGTCGATCCGGCCACGACCCCACCCCCCGAGCCGCGGCCCACGGGCGTGTCGTGGCCGAATCACCTCACGGAAGACGCCGACCGGGTGAAGCGGGAACTCGCCGCGATCGCCCTCCGCGGCGATCGGCCCACGCCTCAGCTCACGACCGACTGGCGGGAACGGGCGGAGGATTTCGTATGGACGCTCTTCAACACTCCGGAGTTCGTGTTCTTGCCATGACCCATCTCACGCGACGCCACTTCATCGCTGCTGTGTCCTCGGCCACCGCCGCGTCATCGGCCGCTGCCATCATGCCGCGACTCGCCCTTGGCAGTGAGTCAGGGTCTAGCGGCCCGCTCGGCAAGGCGGAGCACTGCATCTTCATCTGGCTCGGCGGCGGCGCCAGCCAGATCGACACGTGGGACCCGAAGGCCAAGGGGGATGCCAAGGCGAACAAGGCGGGCAGTTACTACGACCCGATTGCCACCGCGATCCCTGGCGTGCAGGTCTGCTCGCACCTGAGCCGCTGCGCGCCGCTGCTCGACCGGTTCGCCCTCCTGCGGACAGTGCACCACGAGGTGATCGACGAGCATGCTCGGGCGACAAATCAGGTGCATACCGGCCGGCCCACCGCCGGCACGATCGTCTATCCGTCGATCGGCTCGGCCGTCACCGCCTCGCGGGGGCCGATCAACGACCGCGTGCCCGGCTACGTCCTCATCGGGTTTCCCAACGTCACCCGTGGGCCGGGCTTCCTGGGCGCGAAGTGCGGCTACGTGTATCTCACCGACACGTCCATCGGGCCTGCCGGGTTCGCCCGCCAGCCGGAGATCACCGACGAGCGTCAGCGCCGCCGTGAGGCCCTGCTCGATGCGATGCGCACCGGCCGGCTCGACCCCGCCAAGATGCCCAAGCTCGTCGCCGACTACGACACCGCCAGCCGCCAGGCCTTCGCCATGGCGGGGCCGCAGTTCATGGGTCTCTTCGATTTGGCCGCCGAGCCTGATGCGTTGAGGGAATCGTACGGCGGCGAATTCGGCCAGCGGCTTCTGCTCTCGCGACGGCTCGTCGAGGGGGGCGTGCGATTCATCGAGGTCTCGCACAACCTCGGCTTCGTCAATGGCACCGGCTGGGACACGCATAACGAGGGGCAGCTCAAGCAGCATCTCTTGATCGAGGAACTCGACAGGGGGCTTTCGGCCCTGGTGCAGGATCTCGAGTCGAAGAAGCTGCTCGACAAGACGCTCATCGTGGTGGCGACGGAGTTTGGCCGGCCGGCGCAGTTCGACGGCGGCGGTGGCCGCGGCCATCACAGCAAGTGTTTTTCGACAGTGCTCGCGGGCGGGGGGCTGAAGACCGGTCAAGCCATCGGCACGAGCGATGATCTCGGTATGGCAATCGTGGACGGGCCCGTCTCGATCCCCGATCTCCACGCCACGATCCACGCCACCCTCGGCACGAACCCCGCCGAGGAGCTCTACGACGGTGCCCGGCCCGTGCCGCTCACCGACGGCGGCACCCCGATCGCGAAGCTCTTTCCCGCGGCGTGATGCCGCATACGAAAAAGGCCCGCGGCGCTTTCGCACCGCGGGCCATGTTTCATTCAGACTGGCCCCTGTTGGGCCACTGAGCCTCGTGTCATGCGGCAGGCAGACTTGAGTGCACTGCCGAAGGAATCTGTTCGCGAACCTCCGTGTTCGCGACTACCGCACCGCCTCCAGCAGCATCTTGGCGTTGGGAACGCTGTGCCGGTGCACGAGGCCGTTTTCCCGGGTCTCGATCACCGTCGCCACCGGGCCTACCTCGCGAACCGTGCCTTGAAGCGTGCCCACGGTCACCGCGTCACCGGCCTGGATCCGCTGGCGGACGTAGTAGCCCGACAGGATTCCGCTCATCACGTCGCGGCCGCCGAGGCCGAAGGCCAGGGCGAAGCCGGCCGAGAGACCAGCCGATCCAATCAGGATCAGCTTCTCGAGCAGTGCGAACTGGATGCCGAGCTGGTTGAAGGCCGCGATGAAGGTAAGGATCGAGAGCACCCAGTAGCAGCCGCCGGCCAGATACTCGGCGTAGGTCAGCCCCACGCGGTCGGCACTGGTCGCCACCACGCCGCGGAGGAAGGTCGCCGCCAGGAGCCCGATCACCACCACCACCGTCGCCACGAGCAGGCGGGGAATGTAGTTCACTACCTCGCCCATCGCATCGGAGATGCTCTGGAGGCCGAGGATGTTGAACGCCGCCATCACGAAGACGCACATCAGGAGCCAGAAGACCAGGCCGCCCACGATCGACGGCAGCGGACGCCGAATCCCCACGTCGTGCATGCTCTTGGCCAGACCGCTCTTCTCGGCGGCCGTCTGCAGACCGATCTTCTCGCTCACCACCGTGATGATGCCGGCCACCCAGCGGGCCAGCACGTAGCCGATCACCAGCACCGACACC
>CAYSPN010000907.1:0-8369 GCA_964432895.1 uncultured Candidatus Kuenenia sp. | reverse complement strand
CAGCCCCACCCGCGGCGATTTCGTCGCCTGGGTCGGCACCTACGACGACCTCAAGCAGGGACGTCCGGGCCAATACCGCATCAAACTGTTGCAAGACTTCAGCAAGAAAGGCGACTGTGGCTACGCCGGCGTCGAGCTTCTCGCCGACGGCACGATCGTCGCCACGACCTACGTCAAATACGCTCCCGGCCCCGAAAAAAACTCGGTCGTAAGCGTCAGGTTCACGCTGAGCGAGACCGACACGCTCCGCGGTGAAAAAGAGTAGCCGAGACCGAAGTGCGGCGAGGCCCCTTCCGGTCGCCCGTCATGGCGTCCGCGATTCGGCCGCCTCGACGACGGCGATCGTGGCCGCGTGCTTCATGGCGGGGCTCGTGATGAACCGGAACGTCTTTCGATCGGGACTGATCACGCGGATTCTCGCGGAGCGACATTCCGACACGTAGATTGTGCCGTCGGGCCTGCGGACGAAGCCGCTGGGCCAGTCGAGCTGTTCCTCGGCGGCCGCCCCGTCGCCCCCGTATTTCCAAACGGTCTTTCCTGCGGGATCGACCTCGATCAGGAAGTAGCCCTTCTTGCCGGCACCGGCGCCGCTGGAGATCAGTGTGTCGCCGTTTTCCAATCGCTGCGCGAGATACGGAAAGGGGAGTTCGTATCGCCAGACGATTTCCTTGGCGGGATTCACCTCGAGCACCACATGCTGCGAGGAGGCGCAGATCAGCGTGTTGCCATTGTCGAGCCGGCGGACCTGCCGCATGGATGGATTGCCCGGCACGTCGTACTTCCAGACGACCTGTTTGTCAGGCGACACCTCGACGACGGCATGGGCTGCGTTGTCGGCGATCACCGTGTTGCCATTCGGGAGGCGTTGGCACGACTCGGGGTTCTGCACGGCCGGCTTTCCCACCTCCCAGACGATCGTGCCGTCCGGCGCGACCTCCTGCACGGTGCCGGGGTTGATCAGCACGTTGCCATTGGGAAGCACCTGCACGTCGTGGGAGTTTCTGTTGGGAAAGCTCCAGAGCTTCGTGCCGTCTTCCTTGAATTTCACCACCTCGCCCGTCGTATGGTCGGCGCCGTAGATATGCACCTCGGCCTCCGCCGTGAGGTCAGCAGTACGGGCACTGCCCTGGTCGGCCGCGCGGCACCGGGGCTGCGGGATAGACAAACCGATGACAACACATGTCGCCAAAAGCGGTTCGAGTAAGTGCATCCGTGGCATGAGAGTTCCTGTCGCTGAAAGGTGAGTCTGTCAGAGCTGGGCCGGCCCGGCTGCGGCTCGTCGCCCGTTCGAGTCACTTGCCGAGCACGATGTCGAAGGTCTGTTCGCCTGGCCGGAGCGTGTATTCGAGGCCGGACGATTGCGGTGCGGCATACCGACCGGGGATGGGCACGTACCCGCCGGTGTCTTCCGAGCCGTCACCGACAGGTTCGCCGGTCACCGGATGCAAGACAGGCTCAGGCTTGGGCCGAGGCTTGAATGTCTGCACCGCCACCTTCGCTTGACCGACCGGCAGATTCGGGATTTCGTAGCGTCCGGATGCCGAAATCGGGCTGCTGACGACGGGCCTGCCCTTGCCGTCGCAGAGGAAGGTCACACGGCCGCCCGGCAGCGGCTGCCCATCGAGGGAGACGCTTCCCGAGACGTGGGCGAGTGGGTCCGCGCAGCCCGTGGCAGCGATGATCAGAGCCGCGCCGCCCCACCTCAGACGCCGCCAAAAGTGCCGTCTTACGCAATACAACATGCTGATCGTTTGGCTTTCTTCGAAAACGAAGCGTGTGGCTGGCGGTTGATTCTCGGGTCTCAATAGTCGCCCGGCGTATCACCACCGTTCGGCGTGCACAGGGCCCACCACGTTGTACCGTCGATGTCGCTGCTCAACGACCGCACGCTGCCGTCGGCCATGCCCGCGGACATCATGCTTCCATGAACGGCCTGTGTGCGCGCCGACATGATTGAAATCCGAGCCGGAACAGTTGTAGGGCCGTACCACGCCCGTGCGACTCGCCGGTTGGCGTCGTGATAGTTCTGGTACGCGACCGCGAGTTGCTTCACGTTGTTCATGCAGGCGGACTGCCGGGCCGACTCCCGGGCCGCCTGCACCGCGGGCAGGAGCAACCCGACGAGCGTGCCGATGATCGCGATCACCACCAATAGCTCGACAAGCGTAAAGCCGTGTCTTTCGTCTCCACGGCTCCGCTCGACCTGAATTCATGCCATCGTTGCACCCCTCGCTTGGCGTTGGCCCTCAGCCCATCGGCGGCATGTCCGTCACTCGCGAACATGCTCGGGACATCCCCGACCAGGCCGGAACTAGACCGATCATAGCCCTCTCCACACCGGACGCCATGCGATCGTGCGGCTATCGCATGCGTTTCGCCGTCGCTGGTCTTGCTACTCCACGGAGCAGCCGGTCACTGCCGACAAACATATGGAAAATGCTGGTAAACAAATGGCAATACGTCGACGCTGCTGGTACGAATGAGGAGATGGTTCTCCAGTCGGTCCGACAGGTGTGCCGCATGACACTGACGTTTCCCCACACCACACTGAGGAGATTCTTGCATGGGAAAAGACTTCGGTGCCCGCGTTGCTCCGGCGGCGTCGGTCCGGTCCTTGAGGCGCCGCACCCTGGGGCGGCGGACACTGCTACGGGCGGCCGGCGCCGCCGTCGGCCTGCCGCTTTTGGACGCCATGATCCCGGTCTTCGGTCGGGCCGCCCGCGCGGCCGCCGCGGCACCCCGCCGACTCGTAGCCATTCACTTGCCGCTTGGATGGATGCCGCAGTTCTTCTTTCCCACACCGCAAGATAGTGGAAGTCCGACAAGCCCTTATCTCGACCTGCTCGCCGAGCACCGAGGCCACTTCACCGTCTTCTCCGGTTTGTCGCACCCTGACGTCGGCTCCAACCACGCGGCCGGCCAGTGCTTTCTTACGGGAGCCCCGCACCCGGGGCAGCCGTCGTTCAGAAACACGCAGTCGCTCGACCAGGTCGTGGCAGAGAAGATCGGCACGGAAACGCGGTTCCCCTCACTCTCTCTGGCCATCCAGAACGGCCAGCCGCCACTCTCGGCTACAACGCTCTCGGTTTCCCGCAGCGGCGTCTTCATTCCGCCGGAGACGAGTCCGCGGCGGCTCTACCGCAGCATGTTCGTGGCCGGAACGCCCGAGGAACAGGCGGCGACGCTGCGGAGAATCGAGGCCGGAGAGAGCGTGCTCGACGTGATCGGAAAAAGCATTGCGACGCTCGGCCACACGGCTAGCCCTGCCGATCTGGGCCGGCTTGACCAGTATTTCACGAGTATTCGCGACCTCGAGCATCGCCTCGCCCGCTCTGTCGCCTGGGAGAGGACTTCGAAACCGGCCGTTGACTACCAGGAGCCCAGGGACATTGCCGATGCCACACACGTCTTCGAAAAGACGCGGCTCATGTTCGACATGATCCGCCTTGCCTTCCAGACCGATTCCACCCGCGTCGTCACACTCATGCTCGACACCGCTGTCGTCGCGCACGTTCCTGGCGTGATGAACGAGACCCACGGGCTCACCCACCATGGCAACGAGCCGGCGAAGATCGCGGAACTCCGCAAGGTCGAGGAGGAGCAGACCCGCACGTTGGCCAAGCTGCTCAGCTCGCTCCGCGAAGTGCCCGACGGCGACGGCACGCTGCTTGACCATACCCAGTTGCTCTGCGGCAGCTGTCTGGGCAACGCCAATTCCCATGCCAACGACAACCTGCCGATCCTGCTCGCCGGAGGCGGCTACCGGCACCCGGGGCACCTTGCCTTCGACGCCAAACGCAACGAGCCTCTGGCGAACCTCTTTCTGACGATGCTCGGGCGGCTGGGCATCGAGGCGGGGTCGTTTGCATCGAGCACGGGCACCTTGCGGGGGCTCGACGCATGAGCCGTCTCTGCGTGGCGGTGATCGCGGTCCTTCTCGCCCCAGCGGCACGAGCCGAAACGGCGGCCATCGAACGGTTTTTCGAGCAGCATTGTTATTCGTGCCATTCGGGCACGAGCCCGGAGGCCGGGCTCGATCTGGCGACACTATCGCGCGATCTCTCCGATCCGGTGACGCTCAAACGGTTCGTGCGGATCCACGACCGGATCGCGCAGCGCGAGATGCCGCCCACGGACGCCGAACGTCCGCCGGACGCCGAACGCGACGCAGCCGTGCTGGCTCTCGACGACGCACTCTTCGCGGCCGATACCGCGCGGATCGCCCGGAACGGGCGGGTGCGACTGCGGCGGCTGACCGCCAGCGAATACGAGAACACGCTGCGGGACGTGCTGGGACTCGAGCGTCTCGACATCCGCGACGTGCTCCCACCCGATGGCAGCGTCGCGGGCTATGCGAAGATCGCCGACGGCCTCGATTTCTCTCCCGTGCATATCGCGGCTTACACTGCCGCGGCCGACAAGGCGCTCGGCGCCGCGATCGCCACGCGAAGCTCGCCGCCACCGACCTTCAGCCGTCGGATTTTTCCGGCCTCCACGATGGATTTCTTCGGCAACATGCTTGGCTTCGAGGCGGTGCTCCTGAGGGGCATGGCCCGCGACCTCCTCCTGCCGCTGCCGCTGGCCGTCGAGCCTCCGCCTCAGGGACTCACGACCGACGAGGTGCAGCGCCGGAACGAAATGCTCCGGAAGGATCGCAAGGAGCTTCTGCACGAACGTGGCATCGACAAGAGTACCGGGGCCGTCGGCCTGCTCGGCCACCCCAACTACGGGCTCGGCGGCTCCGTCGACCTCGGGGTCGCTCCGGTCTATCCGGGACTCTATCGGCTGCGCATGTCGGTCTGGTCGTTCCAGTGGAACAAGGGAAGCATCGAGCCGGCGCCGGCTTCGCAGGCCCTCGCCATCTGGGGCAGCGAGAACACGCAACTCCAGACAGGCAGCCGGCTCGTCACCATGCTCTCGGCCCCGTCCTTCCATCCGACGGTGCAGGAGGCGACGTTTTGGCTCGATCCGCAGGAGGCGCTCGTGTGCGACCCCGTCTCGCTCGACCCGCGTCGCCTGCAATATCTGCGGCAGGCCGGCGGGCATGTCATGGAATACGTGGGGCCGGGGATCGCGATCGACTGGTACGAGTTCGAGGGGCCGCTGAACCCATCGTGGCCTCCCGAGAGACACACGAGACTCTACGGTGACCTGCCGATCGCGGCACTGCACGCTGATTCGAAGGCGGTTCCTCCCCTCCGGCCGCATGTGGTCCGCCAACTGCTCCATCACCTGCCCGATCTCCAAAGTGACCTGCCGGCGGCCGAACGCAGTCCGCCGCTCGAGACCGTGCAGTCGAGCGATCCGGAGGCCGACGCGCGGAGGCTCTTGTCGGCCTTCCTCCCGCGGGCGTTTCGCCGGCCCGTCGCCACGGCCGAGGTCGAGCCCTATGTCGCACTCGTGCGGCTGCGGCTGGCCGCCAACGACTGCTTCGAGGACGCGATGCGGCGAGCCTACGTGGCCGTGCTGACGTCGACGGGGTTCCTGTTCCATCCGGCCGACGACCATCGGCATCTCCTCACCCTGGCCGATCGGCTGTCCTACTGGCTGTGGAACTCTCCTCCTGACGACGTGCTCGTCGCCACTGCTCTCGATGGTTCGCTTGCCGACCCGGCCGTGCTCCATGCCCAAGTCGACCGGCTGCTCGATGATCACCGGAGCGAACGGTTCATCGCCGACTTCGTCGACCAATGGCTCGAACTACGGCGGATCGACGAGACGAATCCCGACAGGCAGCTCTATCCGGAATATGGACTCCTCCTGCACCAAGGCGTGGTTGCGGAGCCGAGGGCCTTCCTCCGCGAGTTGATCAGCGAGGACCTGCCGGCCGCCGCGCTCGTCGACACCGATTTCGTGATGCTCACGCAGAGGCTCGCCGAGCATTATGGTGTCCCTGGCGTGGAGGGTGTCCACGTGCGTCGTGTGCCCTTGCCCGTGGGCAGCCATCGCGGTGGCCTGCTGACCCAGGCCGCAATCCTCAAGTTGACGGCCAACGGCACGACCACTTCCCCCGTGAAACGCGGAGTGTGGGTGATGGACCGGCTGCTCGACGATCCCGCGCCGCCACCGCCACCCGGCATCTCGGGCGTCGATCCCGACACGCGCGGCGCGACCACGATCCGGGAACAATTGGCCCGCCACCGCTCCGACTCGAGCTGCGCGGCCTGCCACGCGAAGATCGACCCGGCCGGCTTCGCGCTCGAATCGTTCGACCCGATCGGCGGCTTCCGCGGCCGCTACCGTTCGACGGGCGCGGGTGATCCGCCACCGCAGCAAGAGATCGAGCTTTACCGGACCCGCTACCGGCTCGGGCAGCCAGTCGATGCCTCGGGAGTGCTACCGAGCGGAAAATCCTTTTCGGGCATCGACGACTTCAAGCGACTCCTCGCCGAGCATCCGCAGGGGCTCGCCAAGGCGTTCGTCGGGCATCTTGCCCGCTACGCCACCGGAGCCGACATCTCCTATGCCGACAGGAAGGCGATCGACGACATTGTCGCCAGGACGGCGGGCACGAAGTACGGCATCCGGTCGTTGATCCATGCCTTCGCGGCGAGCTCGCTGCTTCTGGACCGCTGATTTTCTGCCGGTCCACGCCCATACAAAGACCGTAGAGGACACGGTCGAGGCACACCGTAAGAAAATGTTCCTGTCGCGCACCAGCCGCGATACGGATTCTCTGCGGGCTTCTCATCTTCGGCAGCGTTACGTCGGCACACTCGGATCGAATGCGTGCTGCGGGCCGCGGTGGTGGTCGTGTTGCCGTCCAACGACGAGTCGCCGGAGATCGGTCGTCGTTGAGGATACCGACCACGTTTCGCACCGGGAATCACGCCAGCTCTCACCGCTTCATTTATTCCGGCGCGACGGATTCGGCTCGACCTGAAAGTTGAGCACGTTTCGCTTCCCTGGCTGCACTTCGAACACGATCCCAGACGTCCGCGCGTCGATGTACTTGGAGCTCACCGCCCAGTTTCCGGGGGTGGCATCGTCTGAGTTATAAATCGCCACCCGGTACGTCCCGGCCGGGATGCCGTCCCCTTTTTTCAGAAATCCGATCACGAAAGAACCGTCGGGCTTGATGGCTCCGCGACCCATGTTGCGGCCATCGTCAAGGATCACATCGCCCACGCCCAGTGGCGTGCCATCCACGAAGGTCACCCGTCCAACGACGACGGGGTTCCCGCCGCAGCCAGCAGCGGCGAGAAACAACGCCAGCGCAACGAGTTGCACGAGACGGGATTGGGGCATGACGTGAACGCTTTCTTCGTGAAAGGGGCGGCTCACGGCAGGGTGACATTGACGCCGTCGTCCACGGCGGACAGGGCGATGCCCACGGACGTCGAAACCGTCACCGCCATCGACCGCATCGACCCATCGGCCATGAGAAAGTTCGCGGCGCCAGGATGTGCGCTGCCGAAGGCGTATTTGTAAACGACGTCGCTGCCGAAGTCGTCGCCCTGCGAAAGAAATACCCTGCCGGACTGCGCGCCCGACATGATGCCAAGTCGCCAGTCGTTGTTGTCGCCTGCCCATGCGACGCCGATGTCATAATTCTTGTAACTCCCCACTGACGCGTCGCAATTCCCCACCTTGCTCTTGGGGATGTGCTTTTCACCGAGCAGAATCTGCTTGCTCGTTCCGTCCTGGATCCACTTCATGCTGTCTCTGGGCGTCCAACTGATGCCATCTCTTGTGGCGTCACCCGTGACGGTCACCTTGGCGCCTCGAATGGGTCCCCGCTGGCTGGCCATCGAGACGGTGACACCGGAGGCAGTATTTTCTTTGCCGTCGAAGGTCAGCCATAGCATTCCCCAATTGTCCGTGTTGCCATATGTTGTGCCGTCGTTAAAAACCCGTACGCCCGGGAAGGCATAGTCGGAGGCAAAACCGCGAACATAATTCGTGGGCTTATCGATGAGTTTCTGGACGCCGGATCGCCTCGACGGACACCCGTAGGGCAGGGACGTGAATCCAGCCCGCTGTTCAGCCGACATGCGGTCCCACACGTAACTGAGATCTGCATACGTACTCGCGCCCGTCCAGATCGTCTTGTTGATTCCGGTGACGCCATTGGCATTCGGGCGCGAGGCCAGGAGATCGTAGTTGGACTGTTCCTCCAGGAAAGGCATGATGAGGACGTAAAATGAGAACCGCTTCTCCGAAATGCCCGCGGGCGGCAGGCCTTGCCTCGCCTCGTGGAAGTTGAGGCACGCCAACCCGATCTGCTTGAGGTTGTTGGAGCAGCTCGACTGCCGGGCCGACTCCCGGGCCGCCTGCACCGCGGGCAGGAGCAACCCGACGAGCGTGCCGATGATCGCGATCACCACCAATAGCTCGACAAGCGTAAAGCCGTGTCGTTCGTGCCCACG
>CAYSPN010000906.1:0-2881 GCA_964432895.1 uncultured Candidatus Kuenenia sp. | reverse complement strand
GGGTATCGACATCGGAAGCATCGACACGTTTGGAGATTCAGCGTCGGCTGCGCGGTCACCAGCCCCCCTGCACTGCCCGCTGGAAAAGATCACGCATCCGGAAAAGATCAGCAAAAGATCAGCAAGAACAGGGGCTTTTGGCAGCATGGAGCGATTGCGGTGACTGGGGCGCTGTGGTGTTTTGGGTGGCCTTGGTCAACGTGATGTTCTGTTGCCGCTCGCTTTTGCAGTTTGGCTGCTTTGGGAAATGTGGGGAGTATTTGTCGCCTGCGGCTTTCTTGCTGCGGTTTGGACTTCGCTCCTGGTCGGGGCAATCCCTACACTCCGCCAGACTGGTCCGGAGTGATTCCGAACCGTCGCTGGTCACTGATCACTGGAGGCTGGAGTGGCTCTTGAAGGTTATGACCTGGTCATGCTCGGTATTCTGGCCGGGGCCGCGCTCCTCGGCTATTTCAAGGGCATGGTGTGGCAGCTGGCATGGATCGCCGGCATCGTCGCCAGCAGCTATGTCGCCTTTCGCTTTGGCGCCATGCTCGCGCCGTTCTTTGGCACCCAGGCGCCGTGGAACCGTTTCGCGGCCATGCTGGCCGTCTATGTCGGCACGTCACTGGCGGTCTGGCTCGTGTTCCGCGTGATTTCGGGGGCCATCAACGCTGTGCACCTTTCCGCGTTCGATCATCAGCTCGGTCTGCTTCTGGGCCTGGCCAAGGGTGTGCTCCTCTGCGTGGTGGTGACGTTTTTCAGCGTGATCCTCGCCCCCGCCTACCGCCACCAGATCGTGGCCAGTCGGAGCGGTCGACTTGTGGCGGAACTGATCGTCCGCGCAGACACCTACCTCCCCAAGGAGATCCACGAGACGGTTGACCCGTTCGTGAAGCAGTTCGAGAAACAGTTCGATCCCTCGATGAACATGCCGGCGGCTGCAGCCGGACAGCCATCGGCGCTCGCCGGTCAGCCGTCGCCCCTGAAAGCGATGTGGGATGGGGTCACATCAGCGGCCGCGTGGGCCGGAACGGAGCAGGGGGGGGCTGCCGGGCAGGGGGCGATGCAGGCCGGCGGCGTGCTGCCGGCGGGCTCCGCCTGGTTCGTGCCGCGTTCGGCCGGCTCGGCTCAGGACGTTGCCGGTCAACGCTACGCATCACCACCAGCGGCCCCGGGAGTGCCGGCCGGAAGTGGATTCACATCGCCGCAGCGATTTGCGCCGACGCCGTCTGCAGCACCGATGCCGGCCCCCCAGCCATTCGCACAGCAGCCAGTCGCCCCACAGCAGCTGCCACCGCAACGCTATCCGGTCGGCGCTCAATCACCGCTTCCGGGACGGTGATGCGGTCAGCAGCACGGGGCCACCGCTCCCCAAAGCCTGCAGGGGAGCAGGGCGGTTTCGCTGCTGAAAACAGGGCCGAAACGAACAGGGCCGAAAACGGACATAAGAGACATTATCGGACGTTGGGGAGAGGGGTGCGCGCGCCGGTTCCGCGACGGCTGCTGCGGTCAACTCGCGCAAGGCGCCGGGACGGCAGACGGGATCGACGGGGCAATGCGCCTGGGCACGCGAGGATCAACTGGGAGGCGTATTAGTTCTGGCTCACTTCTCCATCAGCGATGCCGGCCAGTGTATTAAGCACAGACTGCTCGATGTCTGTGCGGATCGGCCGTACGGCGCCGTCAACCGTTGTGAACATCACAACGTTGCCATGGCCACTGTTGAACTTCGGAGCATCAAAAGTTGGTTCAGTACCGAGACCGTTCATGACGGGCCAGCCGGCGGCTCCAATCCAGCCGATCGCAGCGGCATTTTCACCCAGCATAATGGTTGTGGACATGCCATCGACGATCTGGTGAAGTCGTCTCGCTTGACGATTTACGAAAACACCCGCCCATTTTCGCCCTGTCGGCGTATTGCCATACACACCAGCTACGCCGACATAATTCGAAAGCCCCAGATCTTTTTCCAGCCGGCCGGCAATCGTGACGACGGGACCTGATGACGATTCGTAGGTGAAGGACGTGTCGATGACGATATCCTGCTCGCCAGCAACCGCTGCAGGGCACCGCAGGATGTCTATCGGCGTGCGTGCCGCGTCGTATGTTTCGGGCACTGTCCAATAGCCATAGTAGGCTCCGCCAGGCCGCTTCGTCGTGTGTTGTCGTAAAAGTTCCGGGTCGAGCCTGGAATGGGTCGCATTTTCTTCAAAGAACGGCAGTAAAACCGGCAGGAATCCGAGGTTCGAAAAGTCCCACTGCCATGTCTGTGGGGATTCGGCCTGATCGTCAAAGCCGTTTCCGTTTTTGTCCCAAGGCCCGAGAAACCCGATCGGCAGGCGGCGCTCGACTGTTTCGAAGCCAGCCGTTGCCAGAGCAATCTGCCGCAGGTGGCTCGCGCATGTCGCGCGGCGTGCCCCATCCCTCGCTGATTGAACGGCGGGAAGAAACAGGGCGAGAAGAGTTGCAATGATGGCGATGACTACCAGCAACTCAACAATCGTGACACCGCGAGCGGAGTCACGCGGAATGACGGGCGCCCTCTGCGTACGTCGTTGTTTTTCGGAAGCGTTCATGAGCCAGGATCTTCGAACGGTCAACGGCACTTCCGCAAACGCGGAGACAGCAGGAAAGGTGCTCCTCGCCAGAACGCCCGCACGGAGCCGGCTGGACGAAGGCCGCACCCTGGCGGAACCCGTCAGCTGGCAGCTTCTTCCAGAAACACACCCATCCGCCGGAACTTTTCGTAGCGTTCCGAGACGAGGGTTTCGACGGGCTGTTCGACCAGGCTCCGCAGCGACCGCACCAGCCAGGTCTTCAGCCGGGTCGCCATCTGCCGCGGATGCCGATGGGCACCGCCGGCCGGTTCCTCGATCACGGCGTCGATCACGCCAAACTC
>CAYSPN010000905.1:0-7110 GCA_964432895.1 uncultured Candidatus Kuenenia sp. | reverse complement strand
TGTGCGACTCTCGAGAGAGGGCCTCCTCGTCTCGGACGCGCTCTGGGCCGAGGTGTTGTGATCCGCATCCCGCTCACACGGCCCATCGATGAGCCGCATCCTCTCGCTTGCGCTTCGGGCTTACATGGGAGTCGGAATCATCCGTGAGGGGCTGCCCATGTCCCGAGAGCCGGCGTTGTTGACAAGCGCAGCCAGGATGGCGAAGCGCTGTCAACATCGAGTGAGCGAAGGCCATGGATGGCCGTAGCGAACGTCCGGCGACGGGGCATGGGCAGCCCCGAACCGCGGCCAGCTTTCAGTTCTCGGTTGCGGCGAGGAGGTCGCGTTCGGGTACGATACCCCCCATGAGCAACGAAACCCTCTGGGCACCGTGGCGGCTGGGATACGTGCAGGGGCACGACAAGGGAGTGCCGCCGGAACAGGTGGAGCCCGCCCGATGGCGCGACGGCGCCGCTCACGGCTGCTTTCTCTGCCGGGCTGCCGCGGCGGATGCGGCCCACGACCGGGCCCTCGGCGTGGTGGCACGCACGCCCTCGAGCGTGGTCGTCACCAATCGTTTTCCCTACTCCAATGGCCACCTGCTCGTCGCCCCGCTCGACCACCGTGCCTCGCTCGCCGATCTGTCCGCAGAACAGCTCCTTGACCTGCAGACCTGCATCGTGACGTGGTGCGGCGTCATGGAACGGTCGATGCAGGCCCATGGTTTCAACGTGGGCCTCAACCTCGGGGCGGTCGCCGGCGCGGGACTGCCCGGCCATCTCCACTGGCACATCGTGCCGCGTTGGCCCGGCGACGTGAACTTCATGCCGACGACGGCTGGCGTGCGAGTGCTGCCACAGTCGCTCGACGAACTGCGGGAGCAGCTCGTGCAGGCGGCTGCCGCGGCCACCCCTCATTCCGACCAGCGACCTGACGGATCGCGCCGATGACAGCACGCCGCCATGACGAGGAATCTGCCGGGGTGCCCGACTGGAAGCAACGGGAATCACTTCTGCTCGCCCCATGGGCGATGCATGCGGCCGATTCCGCCGGTAGGGTGCACGACGAGCCGCCGCATGCGTTTCGCAGTCCCTACCAGCGCGACCGCGATCGCATCGTCCACTCGGCGGCATTCCGCCGGCTCGCGCACAAGACGCAGGTCTTCACCGGCTACCACGGCGACTATCACCGCAGCCGTCTCACGCACACGCTGGAGGTGACGAGCATCGCCCGGACCCTCGCCCGCAGCCTGGCCCTCAACGAAGACCTGGTCGAGACGCTGGCGCTGGCCCACGATATCGGCCATCCGCCGCTGGGACATGCCGGCGAGGACACGCTCTCCGAACTGCTCGCGGATGAAGGCGGCTTCAACCACAACGCCCAGGCGCTCCGTATCGTGGAGCTTCTGGAGATCCGCTACCCACACTTCCCCGGTCTGAATCTCTCCCGCGAGGTGCTCGACGCCCAGGCCACACGGAAGAAGGACGGCACGGCGCCGGCGCCGCTGCTCGAGACACAGGTCGTCGATGCCGCCGACTCGATCGCCTACGACACCCACGACGCCGATGATGCCGTCGAACTGGGCCTCGTAACCATGGACGAACTGCTGGAGATTCCGCTCGTGGCCGACGCCGCCGACCGCGCCCGCGACCGCTACGGTCCGCTGGCAGGGCCGGAACTCCGGCGGGCCGCACTCCACGAGGTGGTGGAATTCGAGGTGGCGGAACTGGTGGCGCGAAGCCGGTCCGCCATCGCGGCACTGGGCATCGAGTCGGTGGCACAGGTCCGGGAGGCGTTCCGCGGCCGCGGCGGCATGCCGGGCGTGCGGATCGTGGCCCACACGCCGGCCGTCGCCGCCGGCAAGCGCGCCCTGGAGCAGTTTCTCTTCCAGCGGGTCTACCGCAGCGATCGGGTGCTGGCGGTCAGGATCCCGGCGCAGCGGAAACTGACACGACTGTTCGAATGGTATTGCCTCCATCCCGACGAGTTGCCGCCCGGCTTTCGCGCCCGCGCCGAGCGATTCGGCGTGCGGCGCAGTGTCGCCGACTATATCGCCGGCATGACAGACCGTTTTTTGGACCGCGATCACGATCTGCGAATCGGCGAGGGCTGAAGGTTCCTCGCGGAACGCGAGGGGGGTTTGTGTTACGCTAGTGTGAGTTTCTCAGACTCACACCCTGCTTCACAATCACTCTCATCCCCCTCTGGTCTCATGACTCTCGTCGTGCTGCGGTCGATCTTCTTGATGGTCTCCGTAGGGATCGCGGTCCTCATGTTCAACTCCGCGCCCATGCGGGAGTCATCAGAGTGGCTGCCCTGGGCCGTGCTCGCCACCATGGTCGTGCTGCCGCTGGCTGTGATCGGCATCGATGTGTCGCTCCGCCGCAAGGAACTGACGGTGATCACGTCGATCTATTTCGGCCTCCTGATCGGTGTGTTCCTGACCTACGTCGCCATTTTCGCCCTCACTCCCCTGCTCGCTGCGGCACCGTCAACGCCGCTGCTGGGATGGGTGCCGTCGGTGCTGGGCATGATCCTCTGCTACGTCTGCACGAGCCTGCTCCTACAGACACGGGATGACTTCCGCTTCATCATTCCCTACGTCGAATTCGCCCGCGACGTGAAGGGACTGCGGCCCAACGTGCTCGACTCGAGCACGATCATCGACGGCCGGATCGCCGACCTCGCCGAATCGGGACTCTTTCAGAGCCGTTTCGTCGTGCCGTCGTTCGTCGTCGACGAACTCCAGGAGGGAGCGGAATCCACCGACAAGTTCCGCCGGATCCGCGGCCGACGGGGCCTCGACGTGCTGGCCCGCCTCCGCTCCGGGAAGGCGATCGAGCTGGAGGTAGCAACCCCCCACAATGAAGACGATCTCGACGCGACCACCGAATCGCGGGTGGTGGGCATGGCCGCCGATCTCGCCGGACGGATCGTGACGGCCGATCCCAACGTGATGAAGATTGCGGGCGTGCGAAGCGTGCAGGCGATCAACATCAACGATCTGGCCCTGGCCCTGCGACCTGTGTTCGTGCCGGGCGATCTGCTCGACGTGCGGCTGGTGAAGCCGGGTGAGGAGCCCGGCCAGGGCGTGGGCTATCTCGAGGACGGCACGATGGTGGTGGTGGAGCAGGGCCGCGACCAGATCGGCCGCACGGTGCACGTGAGCGTGACGAGCACCCTGCAGACCACCGCCGGTCGGCTCGTGTTCGCACGGCCCGAGATGAGCCGCGGGTGAACTCCCGTTCCCCCGACTTGCGCCGGGGGCTTGTATGGATTCATCCAAGCCCTGAGCGCAAGCGACGGGATCTGGCCTCACGACCGAAGCTTTTACTTCGCGAGCCGGTTGAGCGTGTACCAACCGGTGTCGTGCAGGAGCGGCAGGCCGGCCGTGCTGCGAACCCCGGTCGCCTTGAGTTCGTGGATCACGCCCTCGCGGAGGTTGCCCAGCGTGAGCCGCACGCGTCGGCCATCGGCGGTCGGCTCCGCCTTCTCGACGGGGCATGGCTCCTCGTCGACGACAGGGCTGCCGTAGCTCGACTGGTAGATGTAGGTGAATCCCTTGGCCGCGTAGCTCGCAAGGTCGGCCGCCGTCTGGGGAGCGACCGGCTCCGTGAACTCCAGTTCGAAGCCGCCCGGCACGGCCCGCATGGCGAGGATCTCGAACGGCGTCTTCCCGGTCCATGTCATGCGTTCGAGCGCATAGTCACCCGCGCCGCGTGAGCCCCAGCCGCGGTTCGTGCCGCCGACGTAGAGCGAGCCGTCGGGTGCGAACTGGAGCGCCAACGATCCGCTCTTGAAGCCCTCGCGAAACCGGAAGCAAGCGCCCTGCATTCCTCCGTCGATCGTCTCGAGGAAGCACCGCATGACGATCGAATGTGACTGATCGGTCACGAACACCTGCCCGGCAAACGAGCCGAACTTCCCGCCGGTCGCATCGCACGCCAGGCCTCCGGCGCTCTTGCCCATCGTGTCGTATGGAAACACCACGGCGGGCGGCCGCAGCCGCGGGATCCGCTGCACCTCGGTCGCCCAACGGCTGCCGCTCTTCGGCTCCTCAGGCTTTTCCCCCATCTCAGGCGCGAGTGCATACCACTTGAAGCCGCCGGGGTGGCCGACGAAGTCGCCGGGCACGAGATGCTTAAGCGAGCAGGCGCCGTTCCACGGACCCTGATTGTCGGTGTAGAGCACGTTTCCATCGGCATCGAAGCCGATGCCCCCCGGCGACCGCACGCCTGAGGTCGTGGGGACCATGCGGCCATCGGGCGTGACGCGGACGGCCCAGCCACGAAAGGGCACGTCGCTGTTGAAGCTGCCGGTCAGGCAGAGAACGATCCAGAGGTTGCCCTCGCGGTCGAACTTCGAGCCAAATGCATACTCGTGATAGTCGCCCGACACGCCCCAGCGGTCGCTCACGGTTTCATAGTCGTCGGCCACGCCGTCGCCGGTGGTGTCGCGGAGGCGGCTCACCTCGGGCCGCTGTGTCACGTAGAGCCAGCCGTCCCGCCAGGCGAGGCCGAGCACCTCGTGCAGGCCGTGGGCAAACCGCTGCCACCGTGGTTTTCCCGAGACAAGGTCGCTCACCATCCAGATCTCGCCACGTCGGCTGGCGACGGCGAGCCTGCCGTCGGGAATCCATTCGAGCGCACCGACCTCCAGATAGGCATTGTTGGGAATCTCGACCGCATCGATCCGGTAGAAGTCGTTCTCCTGCGGCTTTGCCGGCGTCTCGGCGGCCGTTGCGACGGCGACCCACGCGATTCCGCAGCACAGGACGGTCAGCATCGCTTGCACCATCGATCTCACCATCGATCTCACCATGACACTCACCATGACAACTCCTCCACGAATTCGGCCTCATCGCCGGCGCTCCACACTATTCTTCGGCGGATCTCCGTCGTGCCATCGGCGGTGCGGTTCGCTGCCGGTCCGACGCCTGTGCCGCGCACCCGCACACGCCATGTGTCGTCGATGAGCAGCCAACCGTCGCCCTTGTCTTCGACCTTCCTCGCCAGCGCCACGCGGAAAAATGCCTCGCCTGCAGCGGGCCGACCGGCCACCTGGATCGTGCGGCGGACGACCTGTTTCCCGCCCTCGACGATCGGCTCGATCTTCTCGCCGATCCGCATGCCGTCGATCGACCAGTTGAAGGTAGGCCGCCCCTGCGCGTCGAGCGAGTAGCCGCGAAACCGCGGCCCGTCACGTCGTTCCCCGACAGGCTGATCAGGCTTCGCCACCGGCCAGGGTGACTCCGGGCTGGCCAGCACGGCGATGGCCGAGGCAGCGTCAGGGGAGAACACGCCGTCACCCAACGGCGTCTGGAAACCCTGCCCACGACCGGTCCAATGTTTCCCGGCATCGATGAACGCGCCTCGCCACACCAGTGCCAACCGCATTTGTTCCGCATCCCACGCGAAGTGTGCCTTTTCGGGATAGCCGACACCGATCGCCCGGGGTCCCGCCCCCTCGATGAAGTTGCGGTAGAGGATCGGGCTATCCGTCGGCAGCAGTTCGATCGGGTGAGAACTCGCTCCGATGGGCGGCCGCGGCTTCGCCCCGGCGAGATACCGCCAGACCGCCTCGATCTGGCCCGCGGCCGTGCCGTCGAGGACGCCGGGATAGAACGTTTTGCCTTCGGGCCAACTGGCCGGCATCCGGGTGCCGGGCCGGAACTGCTGCGGATTGGCCGCGTAGGCCAGAAACCAGTCATGCCGCAGCCGCTTGGGCATCCTCGTCATGTCGATCACGCCGAGGCTCTGCCCCTTCTCCCCGGCGAACGAATGACACTTGATGCAGCCGAGCGACTTGGAGCCGACCAGGCCGCGGGCCTGTTCGTCGATCTCCGATTCCGCGTGGCCCGAGAGTGCGGGCGGCGGGACGGTGGTCTTCACGTCTTCGGCGAGCAGTTGTGCCAACGGATCGACGACGGCGGCATGCCACTTCGGCATGAGCGTGTGCATGTATTCGCCGCGATCCCTGCCCCCTTCGACGAGGACCTCGCGAAGAAACCCACTCGCAAGTTTGTCACCAACGCCGGTGAGCGTCGGGGGCAGGCGGCCCTCGTCGCCGAGCTCCTGCACGGCACTGGTGAACAGGGCGTCGCGAACCGGGTCCTTCAGGATCGGCTCGCCGTCGTCGTCCGTGGTGGCGACAGCCGGGATGATTCCACCCCGGCCATCGCGGTTGTGGCAGGCGTAGCAGTTGAGGGCCGTGAGCATGCGGTCGATGGTCCGCTCGCGAGCAGGCGCAGATTCCGCCGCCGGCGATCTGAGCCAGCCAAGAGCCGCCGTGACGGCCGACCGCTGGACGTCGTCGAGTGGATAGTAAGGAGTTCCCTGCCGCGCGGCCTTGGCAAGGCATCCGGCATCGAGCGCCACGAGTTCCATGAGCGGCTTCGGCGTGGCAGCCGGCTCGATCCGCTTGCCATCGGAGCCTTTCAGTTCGTGGCAACTGGCGCAGCCCACGGTGGCAAATGCCGCCCGCCCCTCTTCCACAAGCGCTGGTTCGACTGCGAACGATGCTTCCGTAGCCGCCACGGCCATCGATGCCAGCGGCTTGTCGGCGGCGGTCGGGGTCACGTATTCGAGCGACGACCGCCGCGGCCGGCGTGGCGTCGTCACGTCGAGGTTGAGCGTCTCGTCGCCGCTGGCCTCGAAGTACTCGATCCGGATGGGATGGACCCCGGCTTCGAGCGAGATCTCTCCGTGGCGTTCGGTGTCGGGATGAATGCCGTCATTCTCCACGATCTGCCGGTCGCCAATGAGCAGCCGGCTGCCGTCGTCGCTCGACAGGTGAAATTGGTAGGTTCCGGCGGAGGGCGCGTGGAGGAAACCGTCCAGTTGCACGACGAAGCCATCGGGCCGTCCCGCCAACTGCACGACTTCGAAGCCCTTCACCGGCCCCGTCTTCGCCGGCGAACCGAGTGTTTCGATCGCCGGCAGCTTCTCCACGTTCACGAGCCACGCACGGCCGTTGAAGGCGACATGGTCTCGATGAGTGTCGCGGGGAGGCGGCAGCGACCCGAGCAGGCTGGCGACGACGTGCCGTCGCTCGTTGTCTTTGAGCGGGAGGGCCGGCATGCGGCTGGATGGGCGGATGTGGAACGGGTTCTTGAGGAATTCATCGAGCGAG
>CAYSPN010000904.1:0-6544 GCA_964432895.1 uncultured Candidatus Kuenenia sp. | reverse complement strand
ATCCGGGCAGGCGAAACCTTCGAGAAAGCCAGTTTCAGATGAACACCAACACACCAACCTTTCCCAGCCATCTCGCCGACGCGCCGGCGGAAGACCGGCTCGCGTTCGCCATCTCCGAGATCGGCCGGCAGTTTTCGGATCGCACTGCCATCGTGGCCGGAGCCGGAGGCGATGCGACCCGTACGATCGACTACGCCATGCTTGCCGCCGCGATCACAAAGCTCGAAGCGGACCTCGACAGGGTGCGGCCCGTTGGCATCGTCGCGAGGGCCAAGCGAGTGGAGTCGCTTGTCGTCATCGCCGCCGCCTGTGGCCGGCAGCATGTTCCCGTGGCATTCCTCGCCGAGGACTCCCGCGATCTGATCGGCGAACTGTGTGACTGGGTTGCGATCGACGATTCCCTGTCGATCACGGCCGAACCCGGAGCCCAGAGGCGGGAGTTCGAGGCGGTGGCCACGCATGTGGTGGTCGCCACGTCAGGCACGAGCGGCCCTCCCAAATTGGTCGAGCACTCGTGGGACTCGCTCCTTGCCGCAGCCCGACTGGCCGAGCAATGGCATGGTCTTGGATGGATTCTGGTCTACGACGCCACCCGCTGGGCGGGGATCCAGGTCTGGCTGCAGGCGCTCCTCACGGGCGGCCGCTTGGTTGTGCCGGCGTCTCGAGATCCCGACGCGGTGCTTCGGGCAATCGTCGATGACAAAGCCACGGTCCTGCCTGCGACGCCCACGCTGCTCCGGCGGCTGCTGACATCAGCCGATCGGTCGCTGCTGGCGCATGCCCGCCTCGACCGGATCACGCTCGGTGGCGAGGCGGCGGACAAGCTGCTCCTGGAGCAGGCCCATGCGGTGTTTCCATCGGCCAAGATCACGCAGGTGTATGCGACGACAGAGCTGGGCGAGGTGTTTCGCGTGACCGACGGGCTGCCTGGCTTTCCGGCCAATTGGCTGGGGCGTTCGCTGGCCGGTGGTGCCCGGCTCGGGATGCGTCGCGATGGCGAACTGCTCGTCCAACTGTCCCGGGATTCGGCCGAGGTGGCGACGGGTGACGTGGTCGAGAAGCGTGGCGATCGGTATGAGTTTACCGGCCGTCGCAGCGACGTGATCGTGGTTGGCGGAGCGAAGGTGTTTCCGCGGCGGGTCGAGGAATTGCTCCGCGGCGTGCCGGGGATCGCTGATTCCCGCGTCTATGGGATGCCCAGTGCCATCACCGGGGAACTTGTAGCCGCGGAGGTCGTGCTGGCCGATCCACTGCCTGCGAACACATCGCCCGAAAGCATCCGGGCCGCGGCGCTTGCGGCCTGCCGCAGCGGCCTTGAGCCGCAGAGCGTTCCTCGCATTCTCGATATCGTGCGCAAGATCGTGACGAACCCGGCCGGCAAGGTGCCCCGCCGATCAGCGTAGCCCGTCGCAGTCATTGTTCGATACGTCCGGGCTCGCCGGCCTCGCCGGCACACTTCATGCCTCCCACCACGATCATTTCCGGCGGCTCGCGCGGCCTCGGGCTCGCCGTCGTCGAGCGCTTGCTCGAGCGTGGCGATTGCGTGGCCACGTTTTCCCGATCGGGCTCGGCGGCGCTCGTGGCGTTGGCGGCGGTGCATCCCGATCGGCTTCATGCCGAGCAGATCGATGCTGCCGATGCCGACGCCATCAGGGGATTCATCGCCCGTGCCGCCAGCCGGTTTGGCGGGATCGACCACTGCATTGCCAATGCCGCCGTGGCCCACGAGGGCGTGGTCGCCACCGTCCGCGACGATGAGATCGATGCGATGCTGGATGTGAATCTGAGGGGCTCGATCCTGCTCGTTCGCGAGTGCGTCCGGCAGATGCTTGTCCGCCCGGTCGGCGAGGAGCGATCCGGAACCGGTGGTCCATCGGTGGTGGTTGTGTCGTCGGTGGTCGCATCGCGAGGGTCGTCCGGGCTGGCCGTCTACGCTGCCACGAAGGCCGGACTGGAGGGCTTTGCCCGGAGTCTGGCCCGCGAACTGGGGCCCCGCGGCATCAGGGTCAACGCGGTGGCGCCGGGGTTCCTCGAAACCGATCTCTCGGCATCGCTGTCGGAGGCCAATCGGGCCCGGATCGTACGCCGCACGCCGCTGGGTCGGCTGGGTACACCGGACGATGTCGTGGGGGCGATCGAGTTTCTCGCGGGGCCGCAGTCTTCCTTTATCACCGGCCAGGTGCTCACGATCGACGGCGGCTCTGCGGCATGACGAGCGGTTTTTCCGAGTTCCAGAGCAAGGCGAATCAGGCAGGCGTGTCTGCTTACGCGACCTTCCAGATCGTGATGCCCGTCTACAACGACTGGGAGTCGCTGTCGCTGCTCCTGCCCCGCGTGGACGAGCAACTCCTGTCGATCGGCGTCCGGGCCGACGTGCTGGTGGTCGATGACGGCTCGACGACGGCACCACCCCCGTCGTGGAGCCTCAACCTGACCGGCATTCAAACGATCCGGATCCTGCAACTCAAGCGCAACGTCGGCCATCAGCGTGCGATCTGCATCGGGCTCTGCTTTCTCGCCGACGCATGCGACTGCGAGCGGGTGATGGTGATGGATGGTGACGGCGAGGATGACCCCGCGGACATTCCCCGCCTTTGCAAAGAACTGCAGGGAAACGATGCCGCGCGGATCGTGTTTGCCGAACGGCTCAAGCGTTCCGAGGGGATGGTGTTTTCGTTCTTCTATGCCCTTTACCGGCTGGCTCACTGGATTCTGGTCGGGCATCGGGTGCGGGTTGGCAACTTCAGCGTCATGAGTCGCGAATGCCTGGAGAGTCTCTGTGTATCGCCGGAGATGTGGAACCACTACGCCGCCGCAGTGTATGCCGTCCGCCAGCCGAAGGTGTTCGTCCCGACGCGTCGCGCCCAGCGGTTGGCAGGCACGTCCACCATGAACTTTCCCGCTCTCGTGACGCATGGTCTCAGCGCGCTGTCTGTTTTTTCGGATCGCATCAGCACTCGCCTGCTGATCGTGTCGATCATCGTGGGGTTCGCGACCGCAGCCGTCATGCTGGTCGTGGCTTTGCTGCGGCTCACCACAGGCTACGTGGTGTCGGGGTGGGGGGCCATGATCGGCGGCGCCGTTCTCCTGTTTCTCGTGCAGATCATCGTGCTCGTCTTCACGTTCTGCTTTCTGGTCCTCATCACCCGCGGACAGAACCCCTTCATCCCGGCCAGGGAGTACAGGTTTTTCGTCTGGAGATGCACCGACGTGTGGCACGTCGGCACGGCTGATGCCGGTGGCGACGCCGGATAATCGGCATAACCGCCAGCCGGTCGCCGAGCCGGCACGCGGAATGGCCGACCGGTGTGAGACGCTGTGGGGAAAAGCTGGGTATGCTCGGTTTTGGTGCCGAAAACACAGCGAAAAATCAGCAGCCCATGGTGTCACCCAGAGGAACGGAGTCTGCGCCGTCCCATCGCACTTCTCCGCCGGGGGGGGCTGGCGTCGTGACGTCGCGGAGGGCCAGCGGGCTGTCGTCGGTCTCCCGGATCATCATCGTCGGTGCCGGGGGCTTTGGTCGTGAAGTCTTCCAGTGGACCCGCGATGCCTGGCCCGAACACGTATCGCGGATCGTCGGCTTCCTGTCCGCCGAGCGCGATCGCCTCGATCGCCATGACCACGGTCTGGAGATCATCGACGATCCGGATCGCTACGAACCGCAGAGTGGCGACGCCCTGTTGCTCGCTATCGGTATTCCGATCGTGCGCCGAAAGGTGGCGGAATCACTGCGGTCGCGGGGAGCGACGTTCCTGACCCTCATTCACCCGACGGCCATCGTGGCCCCAACGGCGGAAATCGGCGAGGGCTCCATCGTTTGCCCGTACGCGATCGTGAGCGATTCGGCCCGGGTCGGGGCGTTCGTGCTGATGAACTACCACTCCTCCCTCGGCCACGATGCTTCGGCCGGCGACCATGCCGTGCTCTCCCCGTATGCCACACTCGGCGGCAATGCCCACATCGGCGACGACGTGTTCATGGGGCTGCACGCCTCCGTTGGGCCGGGCAGGCGAGTCGGTGCCCGCAGCAAAGTAAGCGCCAATTCGTGTGTGCTGACCGATGCACAATCCGAGTCGATCATCTACGGCGTGCCCGGCCGGGTGGGACCGCTGATCCGCTGATGCGGGTGAATCATTCTTGGATCCGAGGCCGACCATCATCTTCTGGCAGCCGATCGCCAGTCCGCACCAGGAAGCGTTTCTGGAAGCGGTGGCTGAGCGATGGGCCGCGGTCCACGGCGGGCAGGTCATCCTCGGCGTCGAGCGGGATCTGCCGGCGGAACGTGTGGCCCAGGGCTGGCAGCAAACGAGTCACAAGCACTTGAAGGTCGTTGACATCTCGATCCCCACCAATCACGCCGCCCTCGCGGCACACGACACGGCCGTATCGCTCCACGTGTTTTCCGGTTTCTTCTCCCACCCGCTGGTTTGGACCGGCTTCCGCAAGCTGGCCCCTTCGCCTGCCCGTCTGGCGATTTTTTCAGAAGCCCCTGAACAGCCTTGGCAGACAGGCTGGCTCAAGCGGCTGCGGGGCAGGGTGCTCGCCGCTCGCTGGGCCCGCCGGTTTGCATTCGTGCTGGCGATTGGCGGTGCGGGCTGCGAGTTCTTCAGCCACGTCGGCTTTCCGAAAGAGAAGATAGTGCCGTTTGGCTATTTTCTGGACGTGCCACCGCTCGCCGGCGCAGCCTCGAGCCGGCCAGCCGATGGCGTCGTCCGCCTCGTGTCGGCCGGTCAGCTCATTCATCGCAAGGGGATCGACCTGCTCCTGCGGGCCTGCGACCAGCTGCCCGCGACTGGCTGGAGGCTCGATTGCTACGGCGATGGGCCGGAGCGGCCGCGGCTGGAGCAGATGGTCCGCAGCCTTGGGCTTGCCGAACGGGTGACGTTTCACGGCGTGGTTTCCAACGATGCCGTGCAGGCTGCCCTGGCGCAGGCCGACTGTGCTGTCCTGCCGAGCCGGTTTGATGGCTGGGGCACGCTGGTCAACGAGGCTCTGGCGGCCGGCACGCCGGTGATCTGCACGGCGACGTGTGGTTCGGCGATGCTGGTATCGTCCAGGCTTCTGGGCAGCGTGGTGCCGCCGAGGAACGCGGCGTCGCTGCGGGCTGCGCTGGCTCAGGTCTGCGCGAGAGGACCCGTCTCCACGCAGGCCCGGGCAGCCGTTCACGCTGATGCCTCGGCGCACATGTCTGCGACCTGGGCAGCAGCGCGGTTCGAAGCGATTCTGGCGGATGCCCACCTGCCACCGGCCCTGCCGATCACGAGGGGTTCCTGATGTCACGGCACGTCAGCGTCCTCGCGTCCCTGGCATGCAACTATCTGGCTACGGCCTGCCAGATCGTCTGCGGTCTGGCGATTGTGCCGATTGCGATCCGCTCACTCGGCGACGCCGGATACGGCACGTGGCTGAGCTTGACGGCGCTGGCTGCGGTGGGTGGCTTCGCCGACATGGGCGTGAGCGGCGTGTTGGTCGTCCGTCTGAGCCGGGCACTCGAACAGGCACGGCACGGCGAAGCGCGGTCGGAGCTTCTCAACGGACTGGCCGTGGCGGGAGGCGCATCCATCGTGGGCGGAATCCTCGTGTTGTTCACCGTCATCGGGGCCGGGACGCTCTCGCCGCAAAGCTTTGCAGCCTCGAGCCACGGGGTCTTCGTCGCCGTCGCGATCGCCGTCACCTCGATCATGTCACAATTTTCATGGAGCCTTGCAGCCCTGCCGACCTCTCAGCTGCGGCCGCTCGTCAACGGCGTCATAGGGATCGCGACGCCGTTGGCGTGGCTTGTGTCGAGTGGCGTTCTCGTTCCGATGTTCGGTATCGTCGGGCTGGCCGTCGGTTTGGTCATTCGCGCCGTCGTCGGATTTGTGCCGCTTTGCATCTACAACATCGCTTTTCTCGCCCGGTCTCAAGCGGACGAGCATGGTGGGCTCGATCTGGGCCGCTGTCGATCCTTCGCCATGCTCGGGGGCTCGAGCCTGGCGGTGCGTTGGATTCAGTCTGTGCTGGCGGGGTTCGACATCCTCTGCGTGAGTACGACCCAGGGGCCTGGTGCGGCCACGCTCTATGCCAACACCGCAAGGCCGACGGGCATGGCGACGGGGCTGGCCAACGCATTCGGCGGCGCTTTGCTCCCGGCCTTCACCCGGTTCCTCGCCCGCGAACAGGGGCCGCCTGCGTTCCGGCTGTTCCTCAACTCACTGCGGCTGACCGTTATCATGGCAGGCGCGCTCGCGATCAGTTTTGTGGGCGTGCGACGTCAGTTTCTCACGGCCTGGGTGGGCCCGCACTTCATCCTGCCGACTCCGCTCACGCTGGCGATCGCGACGGCCGCCATCGCCAGCACGGCCCTGGCCTTCGCGTCGTACATGTTTGGTTCCACCGGGAAGCTCGTGCAGACGCACGGGTTGATGTGTGTCGAGGGCGCGGTCCGTATCGCCCTGATGGCGTGTGGTGCCTACCTCTTCGGCAGCCTTGGGCTGGCGGTGGCCGCCACGCCCACGCCCATGGTTGCGACGTTGCTGATCTTAGTTGGCATGGCCAGATTTAC
>CAYSPN010000903.1:0-18144 GCA_964432895.1 uncultured Candidatus Kuenenia sp. | reverse complement strand
TGCGTACCCACAAAAGCGCAGCAAACGCTGCCTGCGCCCGCACTTACTCACAGAGGTTGTCATGACGAATCCGGCACGATGCGGCCGAGTGGCTCGGCTCCTGTCCCTGCTGTTCACAGCGACTTTGCTGCTTTCCGTAGGAGGCCGGTTCGCCGCGGCGCAGCCCGCGGCCGCCGATGCGACGTCGGCGAAAGCCCGCCTCGATGCTCTCGGCAAAGAGGCCACATACAAACTCAACGGCGAGGGCCGCCTCACCGAGATCTCGATCGAGGATGGCGCGGAGCTCACAGCCGACGACGTGTCGCTCTTCGGCCGGCTCGGCGACCTGCGGTCGCTGAAGATTCTCAACTGCCGTGTCCTCAACGATGAGATGGTGGAGCAGCTCACCGGCTTGAAGAACCTCGACACGCTGGCGCTCACCAACAGCGCTCTGACCGATGCGGGCGTCGAGAGAATCGTGCAGGCCTTTCCGAACCTGGTCGAACTCGACCTGTCTTCCAACACCAACATGACTGGGGCGGCGATGAAGCAGATCGCCGGCCTTGGGAAGCTCGAGCGACTGACGCTCCTGCAGAACCGATTCAACGACTTGAACACGCGTCGCCTGTCGAAGATGCCCCACCTGCGGGCCATCGACCTGCGGGGCAACATGGAGGCGGGCGACATGACGCTCGAGGTGGTCGGCAAGCTGCCCAACCTCACCGCCCTCAAGCACCGCAGCACGGCTGTCACCGACGCCGGCCTGGAAGGGCTGGCTGCGAGCACGACGCTCGAGTCGCTCCTCATGCAGGACTTCGTGATCACGAACGAGTCGGGCCCGCATCTTGCCAAGCTGTCGAAGCTCTCGTCGCTCGAAGTCTTCCGCTGCCAAGGATTCGGCACCGACGGCGTCCTCGCGCTCGCAGGCCTGCCGCTCACGCGACTGACGCTGCGGGATCTGCCCGACGTCGGCGATCCGGCATTCGCGGTGCTTGCGAAGCTGCCGCGGCTCAAGCGGCTCTACCTGCACGAACTGGCGAGCGTCGGCGACGAGGGGCTGCGACAGCTCGCCCAGGCGAAGGACCTCGAGGTGCTCGACATCTGGAGCCTGCCGAAGATGACCGACGCATCGATGGCCGTGATTGCCGGCCTGCCCAACCTGAAGGAACTTTCGATCCGGGAGACCGGTGTCACGGAGGCCTCAGTCGAAAAAATTGCCGCCATGCCGAAGCTGCAGTCGCTCACGTTCAAGAACAACGGTCCGCTTTCGGCCGGCAACGCGGCCAAGCTCACCGGGAAAAAGTGGAGCAAGCTCGACCTGGGCGGTGCCGGCAAGTAAGTCGGTTTGACGCGCGCCGGGTGACGCTCCTGAAGAAAGGGTGGCTAACGGGACTCGAACCCGCGACCCCTAGAATCACAATCTAGTGCTCTAACCAGCTGAGCTATAGCCACCACCGTAAGAACGGCTCGGGTAGTTTAACACACTTTTTATTCCGTCCACGCCCCTCCCCGTAGGCCCCCGCCTCACGGCACTCCCTCCGGAGTTGCCGGCGGAATCACCGGCGGATGCGGCCCGGTCGCCGTGAGCAGAAAGCCCGTCCCCTGCTCTTTCGGATCCGTACGGAGAAACTGCGCGAAAATCAGGCCGTCTCCCGGCCACTCCTTCGTGGCGGTCAACCGCACCCGCACCCAGATCCGCCTGCCACCGGCCACGATCCGGCCGATATCGTGCGCAGCCGTGTTGAAGCCGCCGGCACCGGCCTTGAGTTCCGCGAGAGTGGTCCATGCCTCACCGTCAGGAGAGACGTCGAGGGCGGCGCGGGCACCGGGGTCGTACGGAAACGGATCGCCGATCGTCCAGACGGCCAGCGGCGCGGTGAGCGTGGCATCCTGAATCGTGAAGGGCATCTCGAACCGCAGTGTGACTACGCCCTCGCGGCCGGCCACCGTGGGGCGGATGAACGTCGTCGCCCCGGCATGCCGCTCGGTATAGCGATCCACGTCGGTGAGCGACACCACGTGCCGCTCCCAATCGTCGTCGAGAGGACTGAACCGGATCTCGCGATAGGGTGGACTGCGCCACTGCGTCTGACCCGATATGGCCACGACCCTGCCACCCGCATCGACCGGCGACGCTCGCGTGCCAACGGCCACCAGCGTGTAGTCACCGGCCTCGGACGTAAGCGCCGACAGGCCGCCGATCCGCCAATTTCGCGCCCTACCCGTGACGGTCAGGCCCGCGACGTCGATCGACTCACCGCTTCGCGTGAGCCGAAAGTCTTCGGCACCCAATCCAGAAACGTCTTGTTCGCAGGTGAGGTCCACCCACTCGAGCGGGGCCGTGCGGCCACTCGAGACGTTGGCGAAACGAACGGTGACAGGCCGGGCTGCAAGGCTGGCCGATACGACCGACGCCGAACCAACACTCTCGTCTGGCAGCTCCTGTGGCCGCCGGCGCCACCATGTCATCCCCACGATCGCCGCGCCCAGCCCGGCCGCTGCAAGCAGGACGACAGTCTGTCGTCGTGGCCATGTGCCACTTCCTCGGCCCACCTCGGCCAATACGGTGCGGGCCCGTGCGGCAGCGAGCGGCTCGCCCGCCAGCAGGCGTCGCAGGTCCGCGGCCACGGCGTCCGCCGATGGATAGCGGGCCGCAGGATCTTTGTGCAGGCACTGCGCCGCGATCGCGTCGGCACCACGGATAAGCCCACGATCGGTCGTTGTTGCTCCGGCGACGGTCAGCCGGGCGGGCATGGTCTCCTGGACGATCCTCGCTGTCTCCACGAGCGACTTTCCCGCCACGTCATACGGCAGCCGACCGCCGAGCAGTTCGTGCATCACCACGCCGACCGCATAGACATCGGTGCGGGCATCGATGGTTGCGCGGTGCTCCATGAACTGCTCGGGCGCCATGTAGGGCCGTGTGCCAATGAACTGCCCCGTCTCGGTTCGTGGCCCGTCGTCATCGGCTTCGGCACCGTCCATCCGCGCAATCCCAAAATCGATGATCTTCGGCCGCCCTCCGGCATCGACGAGGATGTTGCCCGGCTTGAGATCGCGATGCACGATGCCCACTGCATGTCCGTGGGCCACCGCCTCGCTTACCTCGAGCAAGAGTTCGAGTCGGCTGCGAAGTGGCACGCGACGGCGCTCGCAGGCCTGCACCAGCGATTCAGCACCGGGAATGAACTCCATCACGTAGTAGGGCACGTCGACGATACCCAGACGATGGCAGCCGGCCGTAAAAATCTGGGCGATGCCAGGATGACGGAGCCTGGCGAGCGCGTCGGCCTCACGGCGGAACCGCACCTGCGCGGCGACACCGGGCGCCGACGTGCGCATCACCTTCACGGCGACGGTTCGAGCCGGATGCGTCTGCAGTGCCTCATAGACGCGTCCCATGCCGCCTTCGCCGATGAGCCGCTCGATGCGAACGCCCCCCAGGTCGACGCCGATCAGCGGATCGGGGCCGGTCCCGAACCTGTTGGCCGCCAGGCCGAAATCGGCCGACCGCTGCGAGAGCCTGTCGCCTGGTGCGAAGGTGTCGGAGGTCGGAGCCGTCGACGGCGGTCTCTGGCCCGGCACCACGGCGGCCGGGCCATGCAGTCCGTCCTGGGGCTGAGGAGACTCGGCACGGGCCATGACCGGCATACGCTCCGACTGCAGTTGGCGGGGCAGATGACCCGTTGGGAGGCCTTCCCACGCCTATCCTACGAGCGGTCGTGCTCCTCGCCAGAGGGCCACTCGCCTTCCCGCACCAGCCTTCCCGAATTGACATTCCACGGCCGCCTTCGATTCGATTCAATGGCGGGCCCGGCAATCGCCGGACAGGAGAGCCCGCCATGCCGAGCCATGCCCCGATCGTCACCACGAGCCGGTTCACCGCGGCCCGGGGATGTGTCAGCGACGTGGCCCGGCTCGCCCAGGAGATCCCGCTCTTTCCGGTTGAACGGACGATGCCGCTGGGCCCGCTTGCGGCGGCCCGTGCTGCTGTTGGGAAAAACGCTTCGGCTGGCACTGCGCGGATCGGCTGGGCGGCAGTCTTCCTCAAGGCCTATGCGCTCGTCGCCCGCGAGATGCCCGTGCTCCGCACCTGGCTCGTGCAAGGGTTTCCCGGCCGCCGCCTGGCCACCGCCGCAGAGAGCGTGGCGACGCTGGCCGTGAATCGGATCGAGGATGGAGAAGACCGGCTCTTCTGGGCGCGACTCGCAGCGCCCGATGCCAGACCACTTCCCGAGATTCAGCGGTTCATCGTCGATTGCGCGACAAAGCCGGTCGAGGAGATCTTCAAGCGGCAGTTGGAACTGGAGATGGTGCCGGGGTTCCTCCGGCGGACGATCCTGCGGTGGAACATGAACTCGTTCTCCCGGAAGCGGGCCGCGCGGATCGGAACCTTCAGCCTCTCCACGCTGGCCGGCATGGGCGCGACCAACCGCTTCCATCCCACGATCTGCACGACGAGCCTCTCCTACGCGCCGCTCGATGCCGACGGCAACTGCCTGGTGACGCTCATCGCCGACCATCGTGTGCTCGACGGCGCCGTGGTGGCCCGGGCACTCATCCGGGTCGAGGAGGTGCTCTGCCACGAGATGCTCGCGGAGCTCCGCACGCTGGCCGCCGATAGCTCTGCATTATCGGGCAAAGCCTGCGCGTGACCGTCGGCGGCACGTTCTTGGCAGCATGATGAAGCCGCGGGCCGACACTCGCCGTCGATGCTCCGTTTGCCGATTCCGCCAATGCCGTGTGCGGATGCGCGCGGACATACTGCACGGCTGGGCGTCGTCCCCGTGAACGTCACTTCTTTCCCCTCGGCAGTCATCACCATGTGGCAACAGCCTCCGGAATCTCAACGCCTGCACCGCCTCTTTGGCAACACGGCTCCGCGCCGCCGCTTTCGCGGAACCCTCACGGCTCTCCAGGCGGCAGGATGGTCGTTGACGTTCGTCGCCTGCGTCGGGGCTCTGGCCATCGCTGCGGATGCACCCGTCGTGATCAAGCCCGAGGAGACCACCGAACTCCTCGCGAATCCGGGCATCGGCTGGGAGACGTTCGGCTACCCAGCCACGAAAGACAAAAACCTGCCGGCCGGGATTCCCTCCACGATCCTCTATGTCCGCTGGGGATGGTCCACACTCGAGCCGGAAGCGGGAAAGCTCAACACAGACCTGCTGGAGTCGACACTGAAAAACGCCCGCCAGTCCGGGCAGCAACTGGCGCTGCGGGTGAAATGCCACAACCCACGTAAGGACGCCGCCGAACACCCGGCCTGGCTCAAGGATGTTGGCGGCCGGGAACTGCTGGTGGATTACGGCGACGGCCCCGCCGAGATTCGGATCCCGGATTTCGATGATCCCATCGTGCTCGAAAGGCATCTCGACTTCATCAAGCGGCTCGGGGCCGCCTACGACGGCCACCCCGATATTGCACGCGTCGAAGTGGGCTCCATCGGCTGGTGGGGCGAATGGCACCTGAGCCGCTGCAAGGCGGCCACAATGCCCAGCCTCGCAAACTGTCACAAGGTGATCGACGCCTATCGTGCGGCCTTCAGGAAAACTCCTCTGCTGATGCCCAATCCGGCCAATGCGTGCATCGCCTACGCCGTCTCCCACGGCGTCGGATGGCGGGCCGACTCCCTTGGCGATTTGGGGAGCTTTTCACCGAAGTGGAACCACATGCGCGACGCCTATCCGGCTGCGATCAAGAACAACAACCTTCAGGACGTGTGGAAGACGGCGCCCGTCTCCTTCGAGGCTCCGAGAAACGTCTCAGAATTCGTGGAGAGGGGCTGGCCTGTACGGAGCATTTTCAATTATGCCCTCGCTCTCCACGGCAGCTCGTTCAACGGCAAATCGGCGACGCTGCCGACTGACGGAACGTTCCGCGCAGAGCTGGACCGGTTTCTCCGCCGGCTCGGCTACCGCTTTGTGCTCAAAGAGGTCGCCCACCCGCCGCAGGCGAGCGCCGGTGGCCCGCTGGACGTTTCCCTGCAATGGCACAACGTCGGCTCTGCCCCCTGCTATCAGCCCTATCGAGTTGCGTATCGGCTCACCGGGCCAGACGGCTCCCAGCACGTCGTTGTTGGCCCAACGACGGTGAGGAGCTGGCTGCCCGGCTCGATCGAACTCTTCACCGCCGATTTCCCGGAGAACGTGCCCGATCTGCCGCCGGGGGAAACGCACGAAGTGCATGACAGCATCACGCTGCCCGCCGACCTCGCGCCGGGTGACTACACGCTGGCGATCGGCATCGTCGGCGTGAAGAGCGAAACGCCGGTCGTGCGGCTGGCGATCGCAGGCCGCGATCAGGACGGCTGGTATCCGCTCAGCACGTTGAAGGTCGTCCGCTGACACAGCCCGATCGCCCCATGCGGCCTGCGTTCACTACTGGCTAGGTTTTTCATCCTTCGAACCATCTTTGTAGGCGGCGACCTCGCCAACGGGCACTTCCACCATCTTGAGGCCGAAAAAGAAAACGGCCACCCTGCCTCCCTGCCCCTGCGACTCGAATACCACCGCCTGCTGCAACCCACCTCCATACGGAATCCCGTACCGTATGAAAAAAGGCTGTTCGTCACGCTCGGAGACGAAAAGCTTGTCGATGCTTTCCGGAGCTACCCCCATCTCCTCGAGGGCAGCCGGACTCTTAGCGGCAATGTACTTCTTAAAAATGACATCAGACTTAGGGCCAATCCCATACTCACCCTGATACTGGGCATACAGATTCACCAGACGTTTGCCGTTGCTGCTGTTCATCTTCTGAACGAACGCCTTGGCGTCGCCTGTTGTGGGGCCACAGCCGCACAGAATTCCCGGCAGAATCGCGACAAGCACCCATGCGCGACGGTTGATGTACATAGCCAGCCTTTCGACAACTCTCTCGTTAGAAGACAACGTGGCTCTCACAAGAAACGAAACACTATCGGCCAATCGACCTGCGGCCACGGATCGTAACGGCACGAATATTTCACCATGCCACACACCCGTGCTCTTGCAGGCCCCACGCACCGCGACCACTACGGAATGTCAGCGGCCCGCCCCGCACCATCAGCTCGCTTGCCAATCGTCAACAGCACGGTGCGGGACACGTTGTAAGAAAAAGTCTGCACGCTGCCATCAGCCATCACGGCGTTGAACCCCATCGTATGCGCCGACCCAAAGCTACGATCCTTGGTATCAGGTCGACCGGGTGTTGTGCTGGCATTATCCGGCTGCGGAATGTAGGTCGAACCAGTGTCGTAAACCGTCCGCACGGCGTTTTGGCAACCATTAAACAAGGCAACGAACGAGCCATCTTGGTATCCGCCGTTCACCGTCGTCGGATCGCCAGTGTAGCGATCCGTGGCTACCTGTTTTTCGGCAAACATCAACGTATTGGATGTGCCGTCCAACACGTTCGACGTCTTGACGGGCGAGGCGATGACAAAGTTGTTGTATGTACTGTTCCCAACGGTATCGTAGCCACCCGGAGAAATGATTCCTCCCCACGCCGCGTCACAACTCGCGGAGGTACGTCCGCTGCTGTAAGAGTTCATGTTCCACGACGTGGTGGGGTCCAGAGCTGAAAAAGCTGCGTAGTCATGCAACGCCACTGCCGCTCCACTGAGAATGCCATACCGGAATTGCGGCCGACTCGCGCACATGTAGGCTGCCACGTGTTGCGCATTGAGCCCTGAGGAGGATGTGTCTGTATAGCCTGTCCCTTTAAAGCGCAGATCGTGGGTGGTGTTCGCTTCCATGTAGGGAAGCATCTGCCAAAAATGATTCAGCAAGGGGGTATTGAGGACGTCGGCGATCTTGATCGAGGGCGTCCCATTCCACGTCGCACTGGACGATCCGTTCGTAAACCCGTACGGCACGATTCCTGCAGTCGGGTAACGCTTCTTCACGGACTCGACGTTGAGCGCCGCGAGGCCCATCTGCTTCATGTTATTCTTGCAGCTCGACATCCGCGCCGCCTCTCGGGCCGCTTGCACGGCTGGCAGCAACAGCCCCACGAGCGTGCCGATGATGGCGATCACGACAAGGAGTTCGACGAGCGTGAAAGCTCGTCGCCCACGTGGCACAACGAACGAAAACAGCGGTGTCATGAGAAACCTCCGATTGAGACGCTTGAAATCAACACATGAGAAGAGAGATGACGGATGCCTGCCTGCAGGCCACACCAGTGCATTCGATCGTGTGGGGTGGGTATGGGTCCGGCTCGGACGTACCACCCCGCAACAGTCTCAAGCCTATTGACGGATTTCAGTCATCGCCATTGGCGGATTCGGCAAAATGGCCCTAGCGGCTTATCGCCTCTCGCGGCCGGCCGCCGGGGCGAATTTCAGCAGCCCCAGCTCAAACCCCTTGGCCACCGCCTCGGCCCGGTGGGCGCAGTGGAGTTTGTCCTTGATCGCCCCCACATGCGAGCGGGCGGTCCGCTCAGAAAATCCCAACAGATTGCCGATTTCAGCGTTGGTGAATCCCTGCCGCAGCAGGCCCAAAACCTCGAGTTCGCGCGGGGTGAGCAAGCCCGCATTCGACTCCCCGCCGACCGTCCGCTGGAGTTTCTTGGCGATCGGCCTGCCTCCTGCATGCGCGTCACGGATCGCCGCCACCAGTTCGTCATAGACGACGTTCTTGGTCAGGTAGCCCTGCGCACCCGCCTCCACGGCCTGCTCCATGTCTTCGGCCGAGTCAGACGACGTGAGCATCAGCACCCGGGCTGCCGGCGAAATCGCCCTGATTCGGCGGAGCGTCTCGAAACCGTCCATGCCGGCCATCGTCACGTCGAGGAGACAGACATCCGGTCGCTTCTCTCGCCACAGCCGCAGCGCCGCCTCGCCGTCATCGGCTTCGCCGACGATCTGAAAATCCTGCTCAAAGCCGAGCAGATTCGCCAGCGCCGCCCGCATCACCGGATGATCGTCCACGAGGAGCAGGCGGATCACTGTCGACTGAGCGACAGTTCCACCTGGGACCTTCTCAATCTGGGAAAGCATCGGCGGCGTACCCCCTATCGATCCCCGGACACGCGGCTCGCGGCCCGGGCTGTCAGACGCTCTAGTATTCACTATGACTCCCACGCCTGCGGCAACCATTGGCGTTTTCGGCAATCCGCCGGCGGCGATCACTCCACCTCGATCTCAAGATCGTACGGCAGGTTCTTGACCCGCGCGTGGATGGCCGTACCCCGCCCGGGTGCGCTCTCGACCCGCAGGGTGCCGCCAAGCCGCTCGACCCGCTCCCGCATGCCCTGCATGCCAAAATGCCCCTGGAGCGGGCCTGCCTGCGTGCCAGGCGTGAACCCCTTCCCGTTGTCCCGCACCGTCACATCGATGGCATCGGCAGGTGGATCGAATGAGAGCACGACCTCGATGGCGGTCGCGGTCGCATGCTGAAGGGCATTGTGAACAGCCTCCTGCACCACCAAAAGCAGGTTCCCAGCGACAAAATCGGAGACGGCCGTCTCCGGGCCGGTCGTCTGGGCGGTCATCTTCGTCGTGTGCCCCTGAGCCAGATGAGCGATCAGCGATTGAATCGCCTCGGGGAGCGTCTGCCCCTTGAGCGGGAAGCTCCGCATTGCCCACACCGATTCCCGGAGTTCGCCGACCGCATGGTCGACCATTCGTCGCGCCAGACCGAGATGGCTGGCCGCCGGTTTCCCGCCGTCCCGTCCGCTCAGTTCGCATGACTGCAATTGCATGCCGATCGCTGACATCGTCTGCAGCAGCGTATCGTGGAGGTTGGCAGCCAGCCGGTTGCGTTCCCGAATCGTGGCGTTGAATTCGACGGCGGCCTCGTGGCGGGTTCGCATTTCAGCCGCCAAGTTCACTGCCGTCGCGGCCACCCGACGGCGCAGCAACCACACCCAACCCAACGCCCCGGCAAGAACGCCGCCCGTCGCAGCCAGAGCCGCGGCCAGGCGTCGTGGTGTCCACCACGAGGGCCTCGCGAGCACCTGCACGTCGTCCACCGACCGCACAAACACATCCATCCGCTCCACGGCCGGCAGCAGCCAGATCGGACGCGCCCCCACCTCCGGCTTCAGATCCGCCCGCACGATGCCGGTAACCTGCAGTTCGCTGCCTGGCTCCAGCGTTTTCAGGATTTCGAACGTGCCGCCGAACAGGGCTGCCGCGACCATGGATTTTCCGCTGGAGATGAGCAGAATGCCTCCCGTGACAGCGCGGCGGACCTCCACGAGGCGTCCCTTGAAGGAGACCAGGCAGCCGTCGTAATCGCCGGGCTGGGCAATGAGACCATTCCGTAAGGCGGTTGCGTTGACAGCCACGATCTCATCGGGCGAGATCGAAGCCGGCTCCGGCGGCGCACCGCTGCCGATGCGGCGGATGACGGCCTCCACCAGTCCGGCGGCCTGGGATGCGCCCACAAGCACCCTCCGGCGGTCGATGAAGCCAGCCACCTCGACGAGGTCGCCAGGCTGCAGCAATTCATCGGACTGGGTCTCCACCCGCACGCCAACCGCACCGTCCTGGAGATAGAAAAACTCGCCGGGCTGGGCATGGGTGACGACACCCTCCGTCCGCACGCGATGACCACTGGGAGGATCCCGCCGGAAGCGAGCCAGGCGGGCCAGCGGCAGCTTGGGCGTCGCAAACGCCTCCGCACGCGGCTGCTCGATCACGTCGATGTCGGCGGCATCGCCCACGAGAAGCATGAGCGACACAAACTCCCCACGGGTGGTGAACCGTGCCGCTGCCACGCCCCGCAACCGGAGCCTACCGTCAACGAGATGGGCGGGATCGGGCTGGAGCGTGTCATTCGGTACGGTGGCAAGCCAGTGACGGCCATCCGTTTCCATCACGAGGACCCAGCGGCCGGATGCCTTTCGAAAGCCTTGCAGGATGCCGTCGATCTCGATCCGCTGGCAGTTATCGCTGCCGCTGAACACTCGGTCCATGACGGCTGGCATCGCTGCGGGAATCGACAGGTCCTCGGAGACAATGACCACGGATTGTGGAATCATCATCGGCGCGAAGACATCGCGATCGATGAGGCCAGCAATTTCGACCAGCATGCCCGGCACGAGTCCCGCGAGCACCTCCTCGTCTCCCCGCCAGACATCCCGTTCCCGGGCCACCTTGACATTCACCCAAATGGCCGACGATTCATCCTGCACGACAAAGTGGTGCCCGGCGGCAGGGCTGCCCGAAATCCAGGTGAGCCGGCCGCGGATCCGCACGGCCGCAGGCAGGCTGGCCGGCGGTCGACGCTCATCGCCCGTAGCCGAGTCGTCTTTGGCGTCGTTGCCATACCGCAGCGTGGCGATGCCGGAGACGCCGGCGTTCTCAGCGGCTGACGGAGCACTTCTGTCGGCTGGGAGACCATCCGCATCCTGGCACAGCCCCGGAACGCCGAGACAACACGCATAGACGAGACTCAACAGACACGATCGCACGCGCGCATGCTCCCCGCGAAGGCTGACATTCGCAGGATAGGCCATCCCGCAGCAGACGGCAAATCGCGGCCAGTCACCCGTCAACCTCATCCCGGTGGCGCATCACCCGTGAGCCGCCGCCTGATCTCGGCGAGCCGCTCGGAAAGATCACGCTCAAACCCCCGGTCGGTCGGCTCGTAATACCGTTTTTCCACGCCCAGATAATCCTGCGCGGCGATTGCATCGGGCGCATCATGGGAATACTCGTAGCCCTGGCCATGGCCGAGCTGCTTGGCACCGGCATAGTGCTTGTCCTGCAGGTGCCGCGGAACCGGGATCACCGCCTGCTCGCGAACATCGCGGCGGGCGGCACCGATCGCCGTCGTGCAGGCATTGCTCTTGGGAGCGAGTGCCAGATAGGTGACCGCCTGCGACAGCGAGAGCTGGCATTCGGGAAGCCCGACGAACTCGGTCGCCTGCATCGCCGCCACCGCAATCATCAGGGCCCGCGGATCGGCGTTCCCGATGTCCTCGCTCGCGAGAATCACCAGCCGTCTCGCCAGAAACCGCACGTCCTCGCCCCCCTCCAGCATCCGCGCGAGCCAGTAGAGCCCCGCATCGGCGTCGCTGCCCCGGATGCTCTTGATCAGGGCGCTTGCGCAGTCGTAGTGGGTGTCGCCCGAGTCGTAGGTGATCGCCTTCCGCTGCACGCTCTCGCGGGCCAACGCTGCTGTGAAGGCAAGCGGCCGTTCGGGGCTCGAGAGCACGCCGATCTCGAGGGCTCCGAGCGCCCGCCGGGCGTCGCCGTCGGAGGTCTCCGCGAGCAGGGCGACCGCTTCCGGCGTGAGATCGATCCGTTCGTTGCCCAGACCATGCTCGCGGTCGGCGACCGCCCGTCTGAGAACATCCGCAATGTCGTCCCGAGACAAGGCTTCCAATTCGAAGATGCGGCTGCGGCTGACGAGGGCGCTCGTCAACGCGAAGAAGGGATTTTGCGTGGTGGCGCCGATCAGCGCGATCACGCCATTCTCCACATCGGGCAGAAGCACATCCTGCTGGGCCTTCGAGTAGCGGTGGATCTCGTCGACGAACAGGCAGGTCTTCTGGCCATCGTCCTCGAGGCGGCGGCGGGCCGCCTCGAGCACATCGCGGACATCCTTCACGCCAGAGGCGGTGGCGGAGAGTTCCACGAACCGCCGCTTCGTCTCGCGGGCGATGATCTCGGCGAGTGTCGTCTTACCCACGCCAGGCGGCCCGTAGAGGATCACGGACCCCAATCGGTCGGCCTCGATGAGCCGCCGCAGGAGCGTGCCCGGCCCCACCACCTTCGCCTGCCCGACATAGTCGGCCAGCCGCCGGGGCCGCATCCGGGCGGCCAGCGGCGCGGCCCGGGCGACATTCGCGGCCCGTGAGGCGGAGAAGAGATCGGCCATGGATCACCTTGGCATGCCGGGGAGAGGCGACGAAGGAATGGTCGCTGCCGATTCTCGCCGCAGAGTACGATTCGGGAAGCCCAGCGGGGTATCACCGACGTACGGGCACGAACATCAGGACGGGCGGCACGGTCCGGGTCATCCGCCACGACACCGTCACCGGAGCGGCAAGGGCCTCGCTCGCGGCGTCGACGATCCCCGTGCCGACGGCCTTCAATCGCAGCGTGTAGCTGCCCGCCAGATGCGTGCTGCGGATGGTCGTGATCGTATAGGTAATCCGATCGGTAGTCGTAATCCTCGACCCTGCCAGTGACGCGGCCGTGCGGCCGCGGAGGAGGACGAAGTCGTCGAGCGTCACGCCACGCACGGCACGGTTGAATGTGACCGTGATCGACGTGACCGCCCGACCCGTGGCCGCGGCAACCGCACGGAACGTGGCCGTGAGACGCGGCACCGGCACGGGTGGCGGCGGAAGCACAGACGGCACACCGGCAGACGCCACCGGCGACACGACGCCCGGTGCCAACGAGTAGTCGCCGTGGGCTGGATCGGCGAGCACCGGTCGCACGGTGTTGATGGCATTGCCGGCGAGCACCGGGGCAGCCAAAGCCGGCTGGCCGATGCCAAGCGGATGATCGGCCGGCCCGTTCCAGATCCAATTGCCGCGAATCTGGAGATTGGTGTCGGCCCGGGCAGGCGAGGGAATGTTGGACCCGACGGATGGTGTCCGCGGATCGGCCACGGCGAACTGCTGCCACTGGCTCACGTAGCCGTCGGGGTTGTAGACAACGTTGTCGTAGATGAAGACGTTGCGGTTCGGGATCGGCTCTTCACCCCCGATGACGGCGGTGCCCCAGCCACCTCTGGCGAGATACGCTCGGCAGGCGGCCTGATTCCCGTCACAGGAACGTGATCCGAATCCCACCTCGATCACGTGGCTCCGGCTGCCCACTCGATAGAGCGTGTTGGAGGCCATCACGATGTTGTAGCCGCCGTTCACGCCAAACCCGGCCCCCGCGGTGTCGTGGACGACGTTGTTGATAAACGTGATGTCGTACGCCTCGTACTGCAGCCAGGGCGAGACCATGAACTCGAACCCAGTCCCCTGCCCCGCCGTGAAACCTCCCGTGCCGGCGTCGTAGAACTCGTTGCCCGCCACGATAATCGACGCCGACCCGCCCTTCGTATACATCGCCCAGTCGCCGGCACGATGGATCCGGCTGCCCACGACGTGGCCATACTGCACTGCCACGAAATCGACGGCATTGTCCCAGGCACCGGAAATGTCGCAGTGTTCCACGTAGATGTACTGGCTTTGGTTGACCTTGAGCGTCTCCTGGGGCACGGCGTAGGACGCAATCTCTCCCAGGCCTCTGATCGTCGTGTCGCGGAGGAGCACATTGGAACAGCTGTCGAGGTGCAGCACGTCGCCGCCGCCGGAGGAGACGTCGAGACCGAGGATGTAGAGATGGCGGCAGTCATAGACATTCATGTTCGGCAGCCGCGCCGTGCCGTTGCCGTCGATGGCCTTGAGCACGATCGGGGCCGATTGCGTCCCGTGCCTGCTCTCCCAATAGTTGGGCACCACGGACTCGGCGTAGGTGCCGGCCGTCAGGTTGATCTGAAACCCGGTCGAAAGATCGACGTTGATGGGCACCCGACGCCACGCTTCGGAGAGCGTGCGGACGGCCAACGCCCGCGAGGCACCGCTGTTGACGTCATTGCCGGCGGCGGGATCAACCCAGATCTGGTTGAAGGCGGGAGCACCGGCGGGCGGCCTCATGTCGAATGACGGCAGCAGATTCTGCGCCGCACACGCCAGCCGCGACTCCAGGGCTTCTGGCGCCGCCAGTTTCCCGGCAGGAAAGGTCCGTCTCATGGGAGGCGCTCCGTGGGCGGGTAACCCGGGCTCCGGGCTCAGGCCCGAAGCACCAATTCTTCCCGCGTGGTCCATCGCGCCCCTGACAGTCCCATCCTACGCGTCACCCACCTGTCCAGACGAACTCGATCGCGGCATCGATCTCGGAAGACAGACTTTTGTGCACAGGACACGTGTGAGCCGCCTGCTCGAGCAAGGCCCGTTGCGGGTGGTCGGCCGGCAGCGGGATCGTGAGCCTGGTCCGCAGGCCTGCAATCCGCCGCGGCATGTCCTTGCTCATCTCCTTGACCGTCTCCGCTTTCATGCCGACCAGATTGAGACCGTGCCGCTCAGCGGCAATCCCCATGATCGTCATCATGCAGGCACCGAGCGCCGTAGCGACCAAGTCGGTCGGCGAAAAGCTCTCCCCCTTGCCGTGATTATCGACAGGGGCGTCGGTGATGAGCGTGGTGCCGGATGGACCGTGCGTGGCGCGGCAGCGGAGCCCGCCTTCATAGGTGCTGATGAGACTGACCATGGAATAACTGCTCCTAAGGAAAGGGATGTCGCTTCAGTTTACCGCGAGTTCCCGTCTGGCAGCTGCTGGCTGCGGATTACGATCGTGCGATGGTAGGGCGGCCGCCACCAGGCCGTGAAGGGAAACAGCGGGAAGTCACCGCTGACTCCCGGCGTGATCTCCCGCTCATCGACCACCATGTAGTCGGGCCGCAGGGCGGGAAACTGGTCGCGAAACTTTGGGTCTGGATAGTCATACGGCACCTCCGCACGATACGCATCGGCGGGAATACGAATCCGCGGGTCGTTGACAGAGCCCGCCCGCTCGATCTGCTCCCAGCCATCGATCACCCACTTCGAGGTAATGCGATCACGGGGCACCCCCTGCCGCTGCAGAAGGGTGACGGCTTCGAGCCTCGTCCGCGTGTCGGCGAATTCGTCGTGCAGGATCGCAATACCGCGCAGCGCGAAAAAGCCGACCAGCAGCCAGCCCAGCACCGAGCGGCGGTCGGCGCCGGTAGAGCGTGCAGCTGGCAACGAGCGTGTGCAGTAAAGGAGCCCGCACGTAAGGGCGGGCAGGAACGGCAGGTAGTAACGGGGGTAGATGCCGTCGGTGGTCTGCGAGACGAGCAGCAGGGAAGCACCGTAGGGCACGAGGTAGGCCAGCGGCATGATGACGGCCGGCGGCAGTCGCCACGCAGCCGCATGACTGTCACGGTCACGGCCCAGCGCGACGGTCGCGGCAACGGCCGCCGCGACGACCAGCCCCAACACACCGCAGCGGATCAGCCCCACCCCGGCGTCGTGAAGAGCATGCCCGGTCGGCTTCCAGCTGCCAGCCAGCAGGCCCAGAGGTGATTCGAACGATCGGCTCATGGTTCCCGCCAGCACCCCCACCATCGCGATGGCGGTCACGAACGCAGTGATACGGCCCCACCGCGTTCGCAGGCCAGTGGCCAGATGTTCCACGACCCAGGGCAGGCAGAAGAGCATGGCTGGCAGCACCTTGAGCACACATTCAGTGGCCGCCGTCACCGCCTCCCGGGCGATCGACGCGCTCCTGAACTGGGCGACGGCTTCGAGTGTGGGGAGTTTGGTGGGAATGGCGTAGGGCTGTCGGCTAAACCACCCCGTGCCGACGACGAGCGCCACCATGCCGATCCCGCCGCAGAGCATCGCGGCGATCCAAAACACCCGGCGATCGGACAGACTCAAGCCGCTTGAAGGCCGCAGGCAGAGCACCACCGCGCACGCGATCGGCGCAAACCAGACCGGCTGCCGGATCGTGCCCCCGAGCACGCCGCAGAGCGTACCGATCGCCAGCCACGCCAATGCGGGCCATGCCACGGCCTGAGTGCGGCGCAATGGAACTTCATCGGCGGCGTCGGCCGCCCGCGTGAATCCGTAGAAACAGGCCAGCAGGAAAAAGAAGGCGGGGACGTCGCTCATGAACGTCGGCGCCAGCGGCAGAAAAAGCGTGCTCAGGGCCGTGAGGAGCGCGGCGAACAGACTGTCGGAGGGGGAAAGGCTGCCGCGGCGGGCCAGAAGATAGACCAGCGCCACTGCCCCGAGCGCGAGCGGCCACACGCTCAACCTGACGAGCGTGAATGAAAAGCCAAAGAGCCAGATCCACGCCGCCCCCCACCAGACCTGGATCCCAAGCATCGCCGTCGGCCAGCCGTTGTAGGCAAAGCGGCCCGTCTCAGCGAGCGTTTTGGCCATATGGATGTAGGAGAAGTCATCGATATATCCGCCTTCCGCAAAGGGCCAGGCAACGAGGATCGCCGCGAGGGTGACGAGTACGCACAGGAGAAGGTTTCGAGTGTCAACGCTCATCGGACAGCCTTGTCAGGCACCATCTCCATTCGTCAAAGGACACCGATACTACCCAGATTTGGTGGCTGTCACCTTTTTCAGGGGAGGGACTACCATGTTTGGAAGAAACCCATGGGATTCCACTCACTCCAGGCCTGTGCCGCCGCCCTCCGCCGCGAGCGGGAACTCGTCGAAATTGCGCACCCGGTCGATCCGCACCTGGAGATCGCCGAGATCCAGCGGCGGTTGTTCCGTGCCGGGGGACCCGCGGTCCTGTTCACGAATCCACGGGGCTCGGCTTTTCCGATCCTCATCAATCTCTATGGCACGAAGCGACGGATCGAGCGAATCTTCGCCGACTCACTCGACCGCGTGAAGCGGCTGGTGGAACTCAAGATCGATCCCACCCAGGCGCTGGCCCGGCCGTGGCGGTATTGGCGAAGCCCGATCGACGCCCTCTCGATGCTGCCCAGACGTGTACGGTCGGGGCCTGTGCTCGCCCATGAGATTCCGCTCTCGAGCCTCCCGCAGGTGACGAGCTGGCCAGGAGACGGCGGTCCGTTCATCACCCTGCCGGCCGTCTATACCGAGGATCCGTGCCACGCCGGCACGAGGCGGGCGCTCGTGAAGTCGAACCTCGGCATGTACCGGGTGCAGCTCGCAGGCAACGACTATGAAACCGACCGCGAGGTCGGCCTCCACTACCAGCTGCACCGCGGCATCGGCCTGCATCATGCCGCGGCGCTCGAACGCAACGAACCGCTGAAGGTGGCGATCTTCGTCGGCGGCTCACCGGCACTTGCCGTCTCGGCCGTGATGCCGCTGCCGGAGGGGCTCTCCGAACTGACATTCGCCGGCGTGCTGGCAGGTCATCGGCTGCCGATGATCACCCGCGGCCACAGTCCAGCGATCTATGCCGACGCCGACTTCGTGATCGAGGGCACGATCTCGCCCGGAGCCACCAAGCCTGAGGGACCGTTCGGCGACCATCTTGGCTACTACGCGCGGCGGCATGATTTTCCGCTGATGCGGGTCGACCACGTCTGGCATCGCCAGGGGGCGATCTGGCCAATGACCGTCGTCGGCCGGCCGCCGCAGGAAGACACGCTCTTCGGCTGGCTCGTGCACGAACTCACCGGCCCCGTGATTCCCACCGTGCTGCCG
>CAYSPN010000902.1:0-4053 GCA_964432895.1 uncultured Candidatus Kuenenia sp. | reverse complement strand
CGGCCACATGGCTGGGCATCGCGCTTTTGATCGTGGCCTGCGGCCTGTTCTGCGGCACGCTCAATGTGTGTGTCGATCGCATCGTCTATAAGCCGCTGCGGAACGCGCCAAAGCTCGCGCCGCTCGTCTCCGCGATCGGCGTGTCGTTCATCTTCATGAATATCGGTCTGTTCTGGCTCGGTCCCTCCGACCGTTCGTTTCCCGAACTGCTCCCTTCCACCAACCTTTTGCCAGGCGAGGGGCTGCAGTTCACCTGGAAAGATCTGCTGGTGCTGGTCGTCGTCGTGCCGCTGATGCTGGCGCTGTCGCTCCTGGTGCAGACCACCCGGCTGGGCAGGGCGATGCGGGCGGTGTCACAGGATCCGACGGCGGCGGCGCTGGTGGGCGTGGACGTGGACCGCGTGATCGCGGCGACCTTCTTCATCGGTGGTGCCCTGGGCGGGGCGGCGAGCGTGATCTACGGACTCTACATCAACACCATCGGCTTCCAGATGGGATTCCAAAACGGCCTCTATGCCTTCACCGCCGCGGTGCTCGGCGGGATCGGCAGCATTCCGGGGGCGGTCGTGGGGGGGCTGGTGATCGGGCTCGTCCGGTCGTTGTCGAGCGCGTATGTCGGTGAACGCTGGACCGGCGCGATCGTCTTCGCGATCCTGATCGTGATCCTCGTGTTCCGGCCGGAAGGCCTGCTGGGACGTCGGACGAAGGAGAAAGTATGACGCCCGCTCCTTCCGATGTTCAGCCGCAGAACGCAGCCGCGCCTGGCTGGGCTGGCCTGCGAGATTTCGTGCGAGAACGATGGGATCTGGTCGCGCTCGCGGTCCTGGCGGTGGCGCCGCTCGTGGTGCCGGCGCTCGGGGGTGCGCTCGGCGGGCAGGTGACCACGCTCTTCATTTATTGCATCCTGGCACTCGGGCTCAATGTGATGGTGGGGTATACGGGCCTCGTGCATCTCGGCATCGCGGCGTTCTTCGGCATCGGTGCCTACCTGATGGCGATCCTCACGGTGCCGATGTATCCGTTTCAGATCGGGTTTCTGGCGGCGACGATCGTGAGCGTGCTGGCCACGGCCGGCATCGGTCTGGCGCTCGGCGCGCCGACGCTCCGCCTCCGCGGTGACTATCTGGCCATCGTCACGCTCGGCTTCGGAGAAGTGGTGAAGGTGACGCTCCGCAATCTCGAACAGATCACCGGCGGCATGAAGGGTCTCAACCCGGTGCCGCCTCCGGGGGCCGGCGTGCGGGTTGGTGGCATCGATCTCGGCTTGGCGTTCGCCATTGATCCGCGGTGGTTCTACTATCTCGCGCTACTGGCGCTGGCCGGCGTCGTGGTGGCGATGCGGAGGCTCGAGCAGTCGCGGCTCGGCCGGGCATGGGTGGCCGTTCGCGAGGACGAACTCGCCGCCTCGGCGATGGGCATCTCGGCGACGAGGGTGAAGCTCTCCGCGTTTGCGATGTCGTCGGCGGTGGCCGGGCTGGCCGGCTGCCTCTATGCCGCCAGTCTCTCCACCACGGCCGATCCCAATGCCTACGACTTCAATCGCTCGATCATGGTGCTCTGCGCCGTGATCCTCGGCGGGCTGGGGAGCATCCCCGGCACGATCCTGGGCGTGGCGATCCTCGTCGGCTTCGACACGGTGCTTGCGCCGTGGGCCGATTCCTGGATCCAGCAGATGAATATCAATCCCTCGGGGTCGAGCCTGCTCTCGTTCAGCGGCTGGCGGCTGGCGATCTTTGGGCTGGCGCTCGTGCTCGTGATGCGTTATCGACCGGAGGGGCTCGTGCCCTCGCGGCGTCTCGCCGCCGAACTTCATGAGGACCACGCATGAATCGGCCGTCCGAAGCGTCATCGTCGTCTGCCGCCGGCACGTCCCTGCGTGACGTGGCCGGTGTGCCCCTGCTCGACTTGGATCGGGTGACGGTCAGGTTTGGTGGCCTGGTGGCAGTATCGGAACTCGATCTGGCAGTCCCGGCGGGGAGCATCGTCTCGGTCATCGGCCCCAACGGCGCCGGGAAGACGACCGCCTTCAACACGATCAGCGGCATCTACTCGCCCACGAGTGGGTCGGTGCGGTTCGAGGGCCGCAGGCTTGAGCGGTCGTTCACCGCCGGCACGTTCTGGTCGGCGATCGCCATCGGTTTGCTCACCGGCCTGCTCTTCGCCGCAGCGGCCGTTGACGTCGACCGTCTGTGGCTAGCGGTCGTGAAGCGAGGCATGATCACGGGCGACCGGTTCACACTCTCCGGCGCCGCGGAGCGGCTCCGCGGTTACTTTCGGGCCGAACTGGCGATCGATCAGATGGCCGGCAAGTGGCGGGTGGTCAGCGCCGACGGCACCGACGTGCTGGCGATCAAGCGCGACCTCGCAGAGGCCAAGGCCGTTCGTGATGCCCTGCAGGCGGAGGTGACAGCTCGTCGGGCAGGACCGGGTACCGTGCCCGACACGACCGATCTGGCCGGCGTGGCAGACGCTGCGGCAGGCAGACCGCACGTGAAGGAGGAAGTGCTCGATCGGCTGGCCGCCGGCAAGGCGAAGGTGCGGCGCCGGGGCTGGACGGGGCTCATCGCCGGCTGGCTGCTCGGCACCGCCGGAACGATCGCCGTCTGGAACCGTGGCCGCCGGTCGCCGAACGTCGTCGCCCGTGCCGGCATCTCCCGAACCTTTCAGAACATCCGCCTCTTCTCCAACATGACGGTGCTCGAAAACGTGCTCGTCGGCCTCGATCGAACGATCACCGGCGGCGTGCCGGCGATGCTCTTCCGCTCACCCGCGAATCGACGGGCCGAGGCGGCGGCCCAGCGACGGGCTATCGAGAGCCTGGAGTTCGTGGGACTGGCAGGCGACGCCAATCGGATCGCCGGCCAGCTTCCCTACGGCGATCAGCGGCGGCTGGAGATCGCGAGGGCGGTTGCCACCGGCGCAAAGCTGCTCCTGCTCGACGAGCCGGCGGCCGGCATGAATCCCTCGGAGACCGATGATCTGGCCCGACTGGTTGAGCGGATCCGCGATCGCGGCGTGACGGTCGTGCTGATCGAGCATCACATGAACGTGGTGATGCGGATCAGCGACCGCGTGGCCGTGCTCGATCATGGCGTGAAGATCGCCGAGGGCACGCCGGCCGAGGTTCGGCGGGACGAGAAGGTGATCGAGGCCTACCTGGGTAGTGAGTCATGAGTAATCCGCTTCACACCTTGCGCGTCACGTTGGGAGATGCCAAGATGCAACCGCCGATGCTTGAGGTCGAGAACCTCGAGGCGGGCTACGGCCCGATCCGGGCGCTCGACAAGGTGTCGCTCGCGGTGGCCGCAGGGGAACTCGTGGCAATCATTGGCGCCAACGGCGCCGGGAAGACGACGCTCCTGATGGCGATTTCGGGGGTCGTGCCTGTGCGCGGTGGTCAGGTGCGGTTCGAGGGCCGCCCGATCACGGGCCTTGAGCCGCACGAGATCGTGCGGCTCGGCATCGGCCATTCGCCGGAGGGGCGACGGATCTTTCCCCGACTCTCGGTACGGGAGAATCTCGAGCTCGGCGGTTTTACGCGTTCCGACCGTGCCGAGGTGCGTCGCGACATCGACGAAGTCTGCGGCCTCTTTCCCGTGCTCGGCAGCCGGATGGGCCAGATGGGAGGCACGCTCTCGGGGGGCGAACAGCAGATGCTGGCGCTTGGGCGTGCGCTCGTGGGCCGGCCGCGGCTGCTCCTGCTCGACGAGCCATCGCTGGGCCTGGCGCCGCTGGTGGTGGCGAAGATCTTCGAGGTGATCGCGGGGCTTTCGGCCCGCGGCATCGCCGTGGTGCTCGTGGAGCAGAACGCCCGCGCGGCCTTGAAGCTCGCCTCACGCGGCTACGTCCTCGAAACCGGCCGCATCACGCTCACCGGCAGCGGCACAGAACTGGCCCACGACCGCCGCGTCCGCGACGCGTATCTCGGCGAAGGGTGATGTTCGTCACGACAGGTGTGAGGGCAACCCACATCCCCTTGCTTGCGCTCTGGGCTTGGATGGACGGGGAGCCGGCACGCGAGTGGATGATGCCTTACTCCCATGCAAGCCCGAA
>CAYSPN010000901.1:0-6239 GCA_964432895.1 uncultured Candidatus Kuenenia sp. | reverse complement strand
GCGATCCAGCCGGCGGGGGTCGTGATGTGGGCCACCTTCGCGGCCTTGTCGGGCTGGTTGCGGATCGTCCAGAGCCAGCGGGCGCTCGTGATCCGCTTCGGCATCTTCACGCCGAGCTTGTCGGTGAGTTCGTGCCCCTCGGCCTCGTTGCGGCTGTCGCACCAGAGCCGCGCGGGGCCGAGCGAGCGGCCCAGTTCGTCGGCCAGCACCTCGCCGTGCATCTGTCCCGAGATGCCGATCGCCTGCACGTCCATCTCAATACGCGAGTCCGCGAGCTTCTTTCGCAGTTCGGTCATCGCCGTCGCCAACGCCTGCTCCCAGTCGCCCGGATGCTGTTCATAGCAGTCGGCGGCGAGGCCAGGCACCATTCGATAGGAGCCCTCGCCGTGGGCGAGGATTTTCAGCGACTCGTCGCAGAAGATGACGGAAAGTCCCTGCGTGCCGGCATCGATGCCGAGGTAGCCCTGGATGTTCATGCGATCTCCTTTTCCGTGTTCATTCGCTTCTCAAAAAATCGTGGCTCATCTCGTCGGACGAGACGGCCAGACAGGGTAGCATCGTCGATCGGGTGGCCGGCAAGGCCGCGGCGTCGCAGGAGTGGCTGGGGAATTCGAGCCGGGAACTCGAGTTAGGGAATTCGACCGGTGGGCTTTGCGGGCCTGCCGTGCGCGGGGCTATCCTACATGGGAAAGCCCGCCCGGCGGGCTGCCGTCGTTCCCACCCCGACGCCGGGTTAAAGCGTTCCCAGTCTGGCACTTCCAATGACTGAATATGACGGCCTGATGGCCCTCGACCGCATGGAGCGAGCCGTGGAAAAAATTCGCGACCGACTGCTGCGGTCAACGGCCGCTCTGGAGGCGGCGGGCGTTCCCTATGCCGTGATCGGCGGCAATGCCGTGATGGCCTGGGTGGAACAGGTTGACGAGTCGGCGGTGCGTTTCACGCAGGACGTCGATCTCGTGCTGCGACGTGAAGACCTCGGTCGCGCCAGACAGGCGCTCGAGAAGAATGGCTTCGTCCATCGCCGGACCGCCGGTATCGAGATGTTTCTCGACGGTCCCGGGGCCAAGTCCCGTGATGCCGTGCACGTGATCTTCTCCGGAGAGAAGGTGCGGCCCGAGTATGTCGCCGCGGTGCCGGACGTGTCGGAATCGACGTCGTTCAAGACCTATCGCGTGCTCGGCCTCGAGCCGCTTGTGCGGATGAAGCTCACGTCATACCGCGACAAAGACAAGATGCACCTGCGAGACATGCTGGAGATCAGCCTCATCGATGCCACCTGGCCGGCCCGGTTTCCGCCCGAACTGGCAGCCAGACTCCAGCAGCTCATCGACACGCCGGACGGCTGATCTGCCGCGAACAGCCCCTGCGTATCTCGGTGATCAACAGGCGAGCCGACCGTGGCAGCGGCTGGCTGTCGAGGTGACACGATGGGTCGATGGACACTCTCCACTTGGAAACGCTTCGCTTGGACACTCTTCGCGGACTGCGGGCTGCGGGCTGCGGCCTGCCTTGCGGCTGCGGTTGCCGTTGGAAGTGAAGAGGGCCAGGCCCTCCCGCAGCTCGTGGCGATTCGCGACGTGCTTGCTGATGTGAATGCCCCCGCCCGGCGGCAGGTGCTCGTTCGGGGCGTCGTGACATGGCGGGTCGGCAGCGGACTGATCATGGAGGACGATACCGGTGGCATCTGGGTCGACACGTTCCGAGAAGCCCCCCAGCCGATCCCGCTTGAGAGTGATGCCGCGGTGCTCGATCGGCTCGCGCCGGGGCTCGAGATCGAGGTCGTCGGCTGGACCAATCGCGGCGGATTTTCGCCCAACATTCTCCCCGTCACGATCCGGATCCTGGAGAAGAAGCCCGAGCCCGAGCCGCGGCCCCTCGACCCGGAGCGGTTTTTCAGCGGTGCCGACGACTGCCGGCGGGTGCAGGTCGAGTGCTTGATCCAGGGGGTACGGGAGCACGGATCGGAATGGCAGCTCGCGGCCGAGACCGTCGGCAGGCCGTTCACGGCCGTGGTGCCCAAGTGGGTGATCTCCTCGCGTCCTGATCACCTGATCGACGCCAAGGTCGGGCTGGTGGGTGTCGCAGCGACGCAGTTCAACACCCGCGGCGAGCATCGCGGCACCCGGCTGCTGATCGCCCATGCGGACGATGTCGCGATCGTGCGGCCCGCGGTTGGAACGCCGTTCGAGGCCGCAGAGATGCCGCTCCACGCGATCGCCCAATATGCTCCCGACCCCACGGACGGCCACCGGATCCGCACGCAGGGAATCGTCACATTCTCCGAGCCGGGACGGTTTCTCTATCTTCAGGCGGGCATGATGGGCGTGCGGGTGGAGACATCCTCCGTCGAGCAGTTCGCCCTGGGCGATCTGGTGGAGGCGGCGGGCTTCGTGGACCGCGGCCGGGAGGTGGCCGGTCTGGTTGAGGCCGTCGTCCGTCGGCTCGAATCGGGCCGCCCGCTCATGCCGATACGCATCGCCCCCGACGCGATCGTGGCCATCAACAAGCATGCCGCGTACCACGGCGCGGTTGCCGCGCCGGGCGATTACAAGGGCACGCTCGTCACGTTTCCTTCGCGGGTCATGGACGTGCAGAGAACGTCGGCCGGCGGCACGCTACTCATGCAGTCGGGAAGCACCACCGTGGTGGCAGTGGTCGGGCTCGGGACTTTTGAAGAAGTGCGCGGCGTCGAGCCGGGCAGCGAGGTGCAGGTGACGGGCATTGTTTCGGAGAGCGGTTCGAGCGACGACGCTGCCGCGATGGTCGCGGCCGTGCCACGCCCGCAGGTCCACGTGCTCATCCGATCACCCGCGGATGTGCGACTGCTCCGCGTGCCTTCGTGGTGGAAGCCGCACCGGCTGGCGGCGGCACTCCTCGCGGTGGCGACCGTCGCGGGCATCGCGATCGGATGGGTGGCGCTCCTGCGGCGGCAGGTGGCGAGGCAGATGGGCCTGCTCGAGACGAAGCTGCAGGCGGAGGCGACGGCGGAGGAGCGGCAGCGGATCGCCCGGGAATTCCACGACTCACTCGAACAGGGGCTCGCCGGGCTGTCGCTGCGGCTCGACGTCGCCGCTCACGAGGCTGGGGATGAGTGGACGCGGGGGGTGCTGCGGCAGCAGCGACAGTTGCTGGGGGGCCTGCAGACCGAGGCGCGTGGATTTCTCTGGGATCTGCGGGATCCGGTGCACGTCGAGGGTTCGCTCGTGGAGTCGATCGGGGCGCAGCTGCGGCTCCTGCAGCCGCTCTCCGCCGCGACGATCGTGCTCGATGCCGTGACCCCGAGCCCCGACGTGGCTCCCGCGGTGCAGTATCAACTCGTGCGGATCGTCCGCGAGGCGGTCACCAACGCGATCCGGCATGCCCGGGCCCGCCGCATCGACGCGGGGCTTCGGCTCGAAGAGCCACCCGGCGATCCGGGCAGAGTGTGCCTGACCGTGGCCGACGATGGCGAGGGGTTCGACATCGAATCGCGGTCGGCCGTCGAGGGGCACTACGGCCTCCGCGGCATGCGGGAACGGGCCAGGCGGATCGGCGCTGAGTTTGCGGTCGAGAGCTGTCCCGGCCGCGGTACGACGATCGTCGTGACCGTGCCGGTACGGGCCGAGACTGCCGGTTTAGGCAATGGCGAGACGGCCGGCTCGTCGGCATAGTCTCACAGCGTCGCGGGACCTTCCAGTCGAGGGCGTTTGGTATGTCGAACCCGATCCGGCTGCTTATCGTCGATGACCATCCCGTGTTCCGCGAGTCGCTCGCGCATGCGATTGGCGCCGCGGCCGGCTTCGAGGTGATGGCCCAAGCCAACGACGGTGCGGCGGCCGTAGGCCTCTGGCAGCGGCACCGGCCCGACGTGACGCTCATGGACGTCAGGCTCGTCGACGTGCATGGCGTGGCCGCCGTGCAGCGGATTCTCGCGTCGGCGCCCGCGGCCCGGGTGTTGATGCTGACCTCATCGGAAGACGATCGCGACGCCTTCGAGGCGCTCGAGGCTGGGGCCTCCGGCTATATCACCAAGAGCGTCGGCTTCCTGGAACTGCTGGAGGCGATCCGAGAGGTACATGCCGGCGGCCGGCCGATCGGCGAGGAGGTGGCTCGCCGGCTGGCGGCGCGTGAGAAGGGCGGCCCGCTTTCGCCCCGTGAGGCGGAGGTGCTTTCGCTGTTGCGGGACGGCCTGTCTGAAAAGGAAATCTGTCGTCGGCTCGCAATCGCCGACCGCACGGTGCGGGCCCACGTGGCGGCGATCAAGGAGAAACTCGACGCCTCCTCGACCGCCCACTGCGTGACCCGCGGCTTTGAGATGGGCCTGCTCGCCGCGGACAAGAGGCGGTAGCCGTTGATGTCTTCAGGGCGCTTCTTGCGGCGAGCTGCGGCCATGGCTCAAGTTGGCTTGACGGATGCGGCCGAAGTCTCGGCCGCGGCATCGCCTATCGCAGCTCCTTCGAACATGCACTCCCGCAAAACTGCATGGTAAGCGCGACTTCGGTCCCGACGTGGGAGCGGATCTCCGCTGCGAAAATCCGCTCCCGTCCTCGATTATCCGTCCCGACTATCCGCCGATCCGTCGCGTGAGTGTTGACCCGAGGTCGCATGGGTATATACTTCTGTTCATCCATCGGCGGCGGTCTGCCGCGTCGCGTCCAAGCCGTCAGCGAATCCACGCATGGCCACCTCGAGCCCCACGATTCGGTTCACGATCGGGCAGTACGACCAGATGATCGCGTCAGGAGTGCTCACGCAGCCGGCCTGGTCGAGCGACCTGGGAGGCGACGCTCCACGGATCGAGCTCGTCGAGGGAGAGATTGTCATGATGAGCCCCATCGGTCCCCAACACGAAGAGATCGTGGATCGGCTGAACGCATGGAGTAGCCAGGTTGTAGCGCCGGCGGTGGCCCGAGTCCGGATTCAGAACTCGCTCGCCATCCCCAGCCGGCAGAGCGTGCCGCAGCCCGACGTCGCCTGGGTGCGGCCGCAGGACTACGCCTCGCGGCGGCCTCACTCGGCCGATAGCCTGCTGGTGATCGAGGTGGCCGAAACGAGCCTGCGACACGACCTCGATGAAAAGGCCGTCATCTACGCCGCCGGCGGCGTGCCGGAGTATTGGGTCGTCGATGTAGCAGCGGCAACGGTTCACGTACTGCGGTCGCCCGGGCCGCAGGGATATGCCGAGCACCTCGTCGCCACCCGTGGCGAACGGATCTCACCAGTGGCCTTTCCAGATGCGACCCTTTCCGTCGACTCTCTCTTCGTCACGCGGAGCTGAGAGCGAGAGGGGAAATTGGGGACGGGAGCGGTAGTGTTCGGCACGATACGTGCTCTGCACCGTGGCGGCACGTTTTGAACTTGTCCGTGTCCCTTTTTCATTTCGCGGCACCTGCCGGTTTAGGCAATGGCGGCGGCACGGGCGGCGGTCTACCCTTCAAACAGTCGAGACGGGGGCGCCCGCGGCGGCTTTGGCCGGTTCGCCATGCCGAGATGTCACGATCTGCTGAAGGAGACCTGCCATGCGTCTGTTCCTGCGAGTGGTAGAGAGCGAGATGAGCCGCACTTGGAAGCCCCGCGGGGTGGTGCCGCAGGCGAGGCATGGTTTCACGTTGGTGGAGTTGTTGGTCGTGATCGCGATCATCGGCACACTCGTCGGCCTGCTCCTGCCGGCGGTGCAGGCCGCCCGCGAGGCGAGCCGATTGTCGCAGTGCAGCAACAACATGAAGCAGATCGCGCTTGGGCTGCAGAATTATCACGACGCCAACAACTCGCTGCCGCCGTCGCAGATGGATGACCGTGTCGATTCCCAGGGACGCTTAGGATGGAGTTGGATCTTCTTGATCCTACCGTTCGTCGAGCAGCCCGAGCTTTACAATGTGTGCAACGTGTGGTGTACGAACGCTTCGGACAAGAAGCCGAATAAGTTGGACGCCGCCACGGGGGCATTGACGCGGGCGCCGATCTCGCAGTTCATCTGCCCGACCGATACGGTCTCAGTGCTGGCGCCGGAGCAAAAGTGGAACTCGACAAAATCTGACACGCTCAAGTCGAGCAAAACAAACTACGTGGCCAACGGCGGCTATCTGGAGAACTGGTGCGGGAGTTGGGGGAGCAAGTGCACCCTCGATCAGAACATCAGGGCATCGACAGGATCCATTCGGAAGAGCAAGGGCGTGAACTTCAAGGACATCACCGACGGCATCTCGAAGACGTTTCTGATCGGCGAAGCTGGAGGGCTTCCTGCCAATGCGAGCGAC
>CAYSPN010000900.1:0-1950 GCA_964432895.1 uncultured Candidatus Kuenenia sp. | reverse complement strand
TGCAGCAGTTGTTTCGGCGGTGCGAACAGCTGCCGCCGTCCGTCGTTCATGGAGTTCCGCTCCCCGTGTGCGGGAGGTGCCGCGCCCTGTGCAGCCCCACAGCCGCAACCATGCCAGCCCGCCTGCGGCGCTCCGATGCAGGAGCCGGCCTGCGGACCGGCCTGCGGCTCGTGCGGCGAAGGCGGGGGCATCATGTCGGCGCCGTCTTCGGCGCCGGTCATGGTCGAGCCCGGGACCTTTAGCTGACCACCAGCGGTTTGGAACGTCCGCCCCTCCGGTGATGCGCCGTTCTTGCCGGCCAAGCGTCGGGCAAGCAGCACGCAGTGTGCCTGCTCCCGATTCGAGCGGCTCGTCACCGGCGGGGCGGGCGGCAACCATGGGACGGGAGAAGCCTGTGCGGCACTATCGGTCCTAGCGGCCCGCATTTCCTCGATTCCCTTAGCTTGCGCTGTGGGCTTGGATGCGGCAGCGTTTAGATGAGGCTGGGACACCCGCGGCCGCTCCTCATGCAAGCCCGACGCGCGAGCGAGGGAATCCGCGTCACGTACTCGTAAGGCTCCGGCATTCCCTTGCTTGCGCTGCGGGCTTGGATGGACCGGAAATTCACTCCCGTCCCCGGTATACTCTCGGCTCCCGTTGCACCCTCCCGGAGCCGTCATGTTCGAGTCGCTCACCGCCTCGCTTTCGTCCGCCCTCAATAACCTGCGGGGCCGCGGCAAGCTCTCCGAAGCGAACATGCGCGAGGGGCTGTCAGAGGTCCGCACCGCGCTCCTGGAAGCCGACGTCGCGTACGACGTCGTCGAGACGTTTCTGTCGCGCGTGGTCGACGATGCGGTCGGGGCGAAGGTGCTCGAATCGCTCGATCCGGCACAGCAGCTCGTGGGCATCGTGCACCAGGAACTGGTCAACCTCATGGGGCCAGTGGACCACTCGCTCCACCTGCAGCAGGGCAAGACCACCATCCTGATGCTCTGCGGCCTGCAGGGCTCGGGGAAGACGACCTCCTGCGGCAAACTGGCGAAGCGGATCAAGCAGCAGGGGCGTGGCGTGATGCTCGTGGCTGCCGACCTTCAGCGTCCAGCGGCCATCGAGCAGCTGGCCGTGCTTGGCCGGCAGATCGACGTGCCCGTCCACGTGCCGGACGGGGCCACCGACCCGGTCGCCGTCTGCCGTGCCGGCGTGGCCCGTGCCGAGAAGGAGGGCATCTCCGTCGTCATCCTCGACACCGCCGGTCGGCTCTCGATCGACGAGGCGCTCATGCAGGAACTCACGAAGATCGACCGCACGGTGGGGCCGGACCAGGTCTACCTCGTGGTCGACGCGATGACCGGACAGGATGCGGTGAAGAGCGCCAAGGCCTTCAACGAGGCGCTGGAGCTCGACGGCGTCATCATGACGAAGCTCGACGGCGACGCCCGCGGCGGGGCCGCGCTGTCGGTGAAGAGCGTGACCGGGGTGCCGATCAAGTTCATCGGCACTGGCGAGCAGATCGAGGCCCTCGAGGATTTTCACGCCGAGCGGATGGCGGGGCGGATCCTCGGCATGGGCGACGTCGTGACGCTGGTCGAGGAGGCGCAGCGGAAGTTCGATCAAGACGAGATGAAGCGGCAGGGAGCGGCTCCGCGCGGGCGAATTCACGCTCGACGACTTCAAGAAGGTGCTGCTGCAGACCCGCCGCCTCGGCCCGATGGGCAAGGTGCTGGGCATGATTCCGGGCATGGGCGGCATGCAGGAGATGCTGGCCGGCGCCGATCTCGACAAGGACGTCAACCGTCTGTTCGGCATCATCGACGCGATGACGCCGTCCGAGCGGCGCAACCCGTCGCGGGTGGTCGACCAGTCGCGTCGTCGCCGGATCGCTGCCGGTGCGGGCGTTGATCCGCACGAGGTGGGCGATCTCGTCAAGCAGTTCGACGGCATGAGCGCGATGATGAAGGGCATGGCGGGACT
>CAYSPN010000899.1:0-1523 GCA_964432895.1 uncultured Candidatus Kuenenia sp. | reverse complement strand
GCCTGCACGTCTTCGGGGGCGAGCGGCTTCGTCTTGAGCGGCCGCATCTGGTCGCCCAGCCGCAGCATCGGCGCATACCCGCCCGACAGCCGCACCTCCGAGGCGCCATTTTCCTGGGCCAACTGGAGCAGCCGCTCGATCTGAGCCTGATGTGGGGAGGTCGCCGTGCTCATGTCCTTGCCGCCGTGACTATGCCTGTGTCTGTGAGGAAATCACCCCGGTAGGGGTGCGACGAAACTGCGGGGAATCCAAGAAAGTGCGAAAAACGAAACCTGTGAAAAAATCTGCGAAACCTCGACCGCATGCTGCGGGAAGCTCGGACGACGTGGGTGGAAAAGATCCCGGAGGCGCGGCCTCATGCCTGCAAGAGGCCGCGATCGCCTGGCCGGCATCCATGCCCGACGGCATCGTGCCCAGCCGGTGCCTCGAGAACTGGCCCACCCTCGCGTACCGCCTTCTTTTTTTCCGCCCGGCTCGAGCCCCTGACAGCCGCCGAACAGACATCCCTATTATGCGCTGCGACTATCAAAAAGGGAAAGCAGTTGGCAGGCTGGCTGGATCGATTTTTTGGAATCTGCGGCCGGCCCGCGGGAAACGGGCGGCCCGCCGGGGGGCAGGCAGCGGCAGAGCCCTTGGTTTTCGGCCAAGTTTGGTATCGTGAGGGGCATGGATATCGTCAATCACCGCGATACGGTCCCCTTCACAACCGCTGATGGGTCGACCATCCGCGAACTGCTCGCCCACCGCAATTCCGCCATCCGCCAGCAGAGCCTCGCCGAGGCCCGGCTGATGCCCGGCTGCGCGACCGTGCCCCACCACCATGCGGTGACCGAGGAGATCTATTACATCCTTACCGGCACCGCCAGCATGACGCTCGGGGACGAAACCCGCGACGTCGGCCCCGGCGACGCCATCGCCATCCCGCCCGGCATCCGCCACACGATCCGCAACACAGGCTCCCAGGAACTTGTCTTCCTCTGCACCTGCGCCCCCGGCTACGAACACACCGACACGTTCCTCGAACCGCCGACCCACTCCTAGTCCGCCATGGCAGCCTCCGACCCGTTTTCCAAACTCCTGATTTCCGAAGGGATCATCAGCGCCGAGCAGCTGGCGGAGGCGGCGCGTGTGTCGGGCTCGTCCGGTGCGAAGGTGCACGACGAGATCATCAAGCTCGGTTACGCCCCGCCTGAAAAGGTGATGGCGGTCCTCGGCAAGGCCTACCGGCTCCCCGTGACGGATCTCACCGGCATGACGGTGCCGCAGGAGATCGTCGAACTCCTCCCCGAGAGCGTGGCCCGCGAAAACACGATCTTCCCGCTCGCGGAAATGGGCAGTGTGCTGCGGCTGGCCACCAGCGACCCCACCGACATGGAACTGCAGGAGAAGCTCCGCTTCATCCTCAACCGCGATGTCGAGATGAGCCTCGCCCCGCGGCAGCAGATCGTGGAGGCGATCAACCGCCACTACGGCCTTTCCGACGGCGAAAGCGCCGACTCGATGCTCCAGGAATTCACCGACAC
>CAYSPN010000898.1:0-5366 GCA_964432895.1 uncultured Candidatus Kuenenia sp. | reverse complement strand
GCCAGCCGCATGAGGCCGCCACGCGGCGCAGTGCCCGCGCGACCACCAGGCTCTGCCTGTCGGCGCACCATGCCGCCATGGGGATCGCCTCGTCTTCCGTGACCTCCTCCGGATCGGCCAAGATCATGCGAGACAGGCGTCGTCGTGCCGCCGCGCGGGTGGCCGGCCCGCCATCGGCGGTGTTCACGGAGCCTGATTTCGGGGAATCCGGATCCTCGGCCAGCCCTCCCAGCAGGAGCCAGACATCGATGGTCTGCGAGAAGAGTTCGCTCGCCACGGGATGCAGCCGGCCCCGCCACGGCAACGATCTGACGATCGCTGCGATCGGCGTCCGCTCCACTCCGGTGTAGACCAGTTCGCCCGCGGCCATCCGCGTCACGTCATCGCGGCCCGCCGGTGCGGGGGCCCGGTCGACGAGCGGCACGATGTCGGTCGTCGTCGAGCCGATGTCGATCAGGAACGCCTTGTCCGTGGTGGTCACCGCCGCCGCCAGTCGGGCGACCGCGTGCCAGTTGGACGCAGCGGCGGCGAGTGGCCGCTGCACGGCCTCCTCCGGAGAGACGATCGTGCCATCGACGAGGTAGATGCCCACGGGGCACGCAGGCCCGGCGGCAGCATACGCGGCCGATGTCACCGCCGCGACGATATCGGCGACGCCTTCCCGCCTCGAGGCATAACAGTCGGCGATCTCGCCCGTCATCGTGGCGACGATGCGGCGGGGATGACGCTGCGACACGATCCGCGCGAGCGCCGCGGGCAATTCTGATCGCCGCCGCCAGAGCTCAAACGTCTCACAGTGCACCCAGCCGAGCCCGTCGGCGGCCTTGATGTTGGCACCGCCGATGTCGAAGGCGAGCACATCCCCTCTTTCGTCGCGGCTACGCATACGACGCGGCGAGCCGCTGGAGGGCGGCGATGCCCCGGTCGAGCATGCTGTCGGAGACGGTGTAGGCGATCCGGAAGTGGCTGTCGGCCTGGCCAAACACGCTGCCCGGCACGACAAGCAACTTTTCTTGCTCCACGGCCCGCTCCGCAAAGGCTTTGCCGGAACCGCCAGGCGCCTCCGGGTAGAGGTAGAACGCGCCTCCAGGCTGCACGAACCGGTAGTGATCCCGCAGCCCGGCCATCAGCTTGTCTCGCTTCCGTCGGCACTCGGCCAGCGGCAGATCCATGGGGCAGTCGAGCGCGGCCAGTGCTGCCCATTGACCCACCTGCGGCGCACAGACGAACGTGTATTGCTGCAGCATCGTGCAGGCGTCCACGACAGCCTTCGGTCCATGGACCCACCCGACCCGCCAGCCGGTCATGGCGTGCGATTTCGAGAAGCCGTCGATCACGACCACCGACTCGGAATGCAGGGCAGGGGAGGCGAAGGGGGCGTCGTAGCAATAGGAACGGTAGAGCTCGTCGCTGATGAGCGTGGCCCCACGCTCATCAGCCAGCTGTGCCAGGCCGCGGACCGTGTCGGCATCGACCACCACGCCGGTCGGATTGGCGGGCGTGTTGAGCAGGATCGCGCGGGTGGCGGGAGTCATCGCTGCCGCCACCCGATCGACATCGATCCTGAAGGTCGGCGACGTGTCGATTACCACGCATCGGCCGCCGAGGAACTCGATCAAGGGCCGATACATCACGAACGCCGGCTCGAAGATGATCACCTCGTCGTCAGGATCGATCAGGGACATGAGCACCAGCGCCAGGGCACCGCTCGAACCGCTCGTGACGCAGAGGCGGCGGTCCGGCTGGCCGAGTTCTTTCCGCACCTGGTGCTCCAGCCGTTCGCGGAGCGCGGCGATGCCCTGCGTAGGCGTGTAGCCGTTTCGTCCGGCATCGATCGCCACCTTGGCGGCCTCGCGGGCCGCCGGTGGCATCTCGAAGTCGGGCTGCCCGATCGAGAGGTTGATGGGATCTTGGAGCTTCGCCGCGAGGTCGAAGACCTTGCGGATCCCCGACGAGTCGAATGCTCCGGCCCGTTTCGAGACCACGCCGCCTCTGGCTGAACGGGATGTTGGCGGTGAATTCAAGGCCGTTCAGCCCGCTTTCTTGAAGAGGGCGTCCAGCCGCTCGCCGAGCTTCTCGCCCCGGGCATCGAGGGTGATCACGTTGCCATCACGGCCGATCAGAATCACCGTCGGGATGCCGCTGATGCCGTAGAACGTCGCGAGGGGATGCTGCCAGCCATCTCCCTTCGGCTCCTCGAACAGGATCGGCCACGGCAGCTTCTGCTCGGTGACGAACTTCTCGAGGGCCTCGCGCTCCTGATCAAGGCTGATGCCTATCACCTCGAAGCCGTCCTTGTGGTACTTCTCGTACTGCTCGAGCACGTTGGGGATCTCGGCCACGCACGGGCCGCACCAGGTGGCCCAGAAGTCCACGAGCACGACCTTGCCGGCGAGGCTCTTCTGGTCAAACGGCTTCCCGTTCAGAAGCGTGCCGCTGATTTCCATCGGATGGCCTGGGAGAGAGAGACGGCGGAGCGTGCCGGCGAAGCTTTCACCCATCTTTTGAATCTGCTCGTTCGAACTCTTTGCCAAGGCCGGTCCGAAGCTGCGGTAGGCAGCCGCCGCCACAGCCTCGCCGCCGGGCATGTGCTCAAACGCACCGGCCAACTGCATCGCCAGGCCCGCCGTCTGGATGTCGTCCGGATCGGCCGTGAGCATCGCCGTGGCTTTTGCGACGAGTCCCTCGGCCGCCTTTGCATCGCCGGAAGACAGGATCTGCTGCGCCTCGCTGACGACCACCAGTCGCTGGGCCTCCTTGGCCAGATCCTTCGACGGGCTGTTGATCAGCGTCGCGGCGTAGGTCGCCATGTCGGCGGCGGCTTTCTCATCGCCAAACCTGCCGAGCATCATCAGGCTCTCGAGCTTCATCTTCGCCGCGGGATCGTGCAACGGATCGGCGGGCTTCACCTGGGCGAGGATCTTGTCGGCAGCCTGCAGCGAGACGGCCGCCACGTCACGCATGTAGGCGATCATCTCCTTCCGCGATGCCGGCTTGACGTTCGCCTGCTTGAGGTTGGCGATAAACTGCATCATCTCCTGGGGCGTGCCCTCGGGCAGCGGCGGCACCTTCGGCATCGCTTGGGCTGCACCAGGCGCGTCCGCCACGGCACCAGGCTGCCGCGCCATGAGGAGCGTGGTCGAACCGACCAACAGGCCTGCGGCAATCATGAACAGGGCCACAGTCGGCGCAGAGAACAAGCGGGAACGCACGTAGGACATGAATGCCTCAGGAAAGCGATGAGGGGGGAGTGAGACCACTGCCCCAAATCGTACCTGCCGCGGCCCTGCCGTGGCTAGCGGACGACCGTGCGGAACCGCACGAAGCCGCCTTCGCCCGGTTTGAACGTGTGTTGGAACTGCCACTTGAGTACCACCGAGCCGTCGTCGCCCTTGTCGGTGCCGAATTCGGCCGGCTGGTTGGCCGCCGCGGAACCGGGCACGAATTCGAGCCGGCCGGGCAGGGCGTCGACGAGCACGATGTCGGTGAGGGCACGGTCGCCCGAGTTGTAGAGATAGATCATGAAGTCGAGTTCTTCGCCGACCCGGGCCGTATCGCTGCCGGCCCGCTTGCAGAGGGTCAGTTCGGCGCGGCCGGGAGATTCGAGGCGGAGCGTGGCCGTGCCGCGGTCGGCGGCCACCACCTCGGCCTGCTGCCTGCCCACCATCACCATCGCGGCCCGGGCGCAGGTCCAGGCCAGAGGTACATCGAAGCCGACCATCATCCGCGGTGTTTGCACGAGTTCGGCCCGCTCCAGTTGTTCGTCGCGCACGTCCTCAACCGGCTGGACAAGACCGTCCGACTCGTAGACCGGATCCCCCTGATCCACCGCCAACGGCCCGAGCCGTTCCTCGAGGGCGACGCCAGGCAGGGCCTTCCTCGCAGCCTCCGGAGCGAGCGACTGTGTGCTGCGGCATACCGGCTGCAGATCGATCTTTGCCTCGGTGGCGACGTCGATCGCGAGTCCGCGTGGACCGATCGGCCGGGCATCTTCATGCGGGCGAGTCACCTGCCGCACCGAGCCGAACCGCGGCGCATAGACACACGCGCAGTTCGATGCGGTGACATGCACATCGCACGAATCGGGACTGTCGTCATCGGCCCGGTAGCGGGCCACGGTGTCGCCCGAGGTGAGATTCTTGAGGCCGAAGCGGGCCACCGGCATCGCGGGTGCGCGGGCATCGCCACCGTCGCAGACGAGGCACGGACCAACCATTGGCACCGGCTGGGCCAGAGGCATGCAGACGGTCTGATTGCAGGTTTCACACGAACCATGGCCTCGTGCCATGTTCGTTTGGCAAACGCCGTTTGCCGGTGCTGCGCATGGCATCGTGCCATGCACCCGCTGGTGATTCGGAACGGCAGGGGAGTGGAGCAGCGGCCGGCGGGGCAGGGGACCGCACGGCGCTTCGCAGCCGGTCTGCACCACGGAAGTCATCTGCACGACGGCCGTGGATGACTCGCTGGTGGCTTCGGCCGAATCCTCCGTTGCCACCGCGACCGCTGCGAGCGGCAGCACGAGGGGCTGTGTGATCGACCGACACGACGCCAGGATCACCGCCGCCGTGGCGATGACGAGCACGCGCGGCCAACGCCACGGACTGCGGTCGACGTGCGGGCCGTGGTCGTTCATGGCGAGTTCCCTGGCAAGGTCGCGCCGACGAAGTCGGCCGGCAGCCGGTTTCCGAGAATCACTTCCGCCACCGGATCGCCGAGCGTGGTCGCCACATCGAGGCAGTCATCACCGGGGCGGACATCAAACCAGCCCTCGGGCACCACGTCGGGAAGGTCGGGATCGCAGGCGGAGTAGACGACACGGCGAACGAGCGAGCCTGCCAGAGCAAGCGAGAGATCGTCCTCGTCGATGACGATCTCCACCGGAAACCGCCAGGCCATTCCCGGAGGCGTGGCCAGCTTCGCGAGCACGCGGATCGAGGGGAAGAGTTCACGCCCCTCGTGCTGCGGGATGTTCGTGATCCGCAGCCGATAGGGATGGCCGACGACCAGCCCCATCCGCAGGGGGCCGGCATGCACTGGCGACCACCCCTCGGCCGTCTCGATCGAGATCTGCATCCCCTTCGGGCCGCGAATCTCGACCGGCTGCACCGCGTCAGGCAGTACGGATTCCGGACAGGGGCCGGGCTGCAGCCGCCGCTTGACTCCAATCGCTCCCGGTGTAGGCATGGAGACGGAATCGCCCCTCGGTCCGGCGACTTCACGGGCATTGCCCGTGCCAATCGCCAGAACGAGAAACGCCGCCACCATGAGCACGCGGACGATCTGCAACGCGGCCCCTGTTCGGATGATCCTTGCGAAATGCCTCATAGGGTGTGGTGTGTGGTGGGGACTGAGTTCGGGTGTCGGTC
>CAYSPN010000897.1:0-3047 GCA_964432895.1 uncultured Candidatus Kuenenia sp. | reverse complement strand
CGACGTAGAAACTGATGCCAAGCCCACGAAACGCATCGGCGACCGGCGACAACGCGGCGACCAAATCATCAGTCTCGCTCACACGCAACGCTCCGCCTGCCACCGGCTCACCTCTTCGGCGAGCGAGCGGCCGTACGCGACTTCGATCAGTTTCAGCTCCACGGTGCGTTCATCAGCGGAAGGATGAAGCCGCCGAATCGCCTGGATCGCCATCCGCCTGGCTTGCTGCGAAAGCCGGCAAGCCGTCAGCATCCGTTCCGCCGGCGCCATCTCACGAAAACGCTGGAGTTGGATCGCATACGCTTCGGACGACGTGTCTGTGGTGTACGGAGCAGCACTCATGGCCCGCATTGTACGGCCAGTTCCAGCCCCACCCAACGGGCTCATGAGCACAGCCGCCTACCGCCCCTTGTCGCGGCGGGCCTGCGACCGCTTGCCGGCGGCCATGATGTGGCTGCCCCTGCGGGTAGCCAGTCCGCCAACCTTCAGGCGGGTCTTCTTGGCGGAGGTCAGCGCCGACCGCTGCTTCGCAGCGTCGAACCGGATCGCCTGCACCGCAGCCTTGGCCGGCGCGAGCTTCCGCTTCTTCGATGTCGTCTTTGATGTGGCATTCGAGGTGGCGACTGCCTTTGCGACCACCGGAGCAGCCGGAGCGGCAGCCGGCTTCGACACGACAGGCTTTGCCTTGGCCGTGGCCGGCTTCGCAACCACCGGGTTGATCGCGGCGAGTTGACGCGACAGTTCCTTGCGAACGCCCGCTCGCGACGCGCGATGGCCGGTGACACGAGCCCGCTTCGGCGTCTTGACGCGGCCGGTCAGCGACTTCACGGCCGACTTCCCGGCGCCGGACACAGTCGACGCGGCTGTCTTGAGGTGGGCCTCGAACCGCTTTACCGCGCCGTCAAACAGTTCGGCCTTGGCATGGCTGCGGGCATTGGCCTCGGCGACGGCCTTCGGCGAACGCTTCACCACGCGGGTCTGCTGGCCCACGAGCCCCCGCCACTTGTCGCGGGTCGCCCGAGCCCGTGTCAGCAACGCCTGCACCTCGGCGTGCGCGGCCTTGGAGAGACCGGTGCTTTCGCTCATGTCGAGGAGTTTCCGCTCCGCAGGCGTGCAGAGGCTCCGCAGCTTACTGAGCGACACGCCCGAACCAGACGACACCGAAACCCGCGACGACTTGGCCATGGAAACCTGCTCCAGAATGTGCTTGAAAAATTCCGCGTCAAAGACCGGCGGCGGAATCATACGCCAGAGGGTGCCCGATTGGCGAACCGGGGCTACCACTTGGTCTCGACGGCCAGCCCGCCGAGGTCGGCCATCGGCAGGGGCACCACCCGCACCTCCATGCCGGCAAAGTGCGTCTCGGTACGGCTGACGGCCATGGAACTGGCCCAGGCCAGATACCAGCCGAGGAATATCTGCGACGGATAGTGGGCGTTGTCGGTCATCCGCGAGAAACCGACGAACGTCGAGCAGACGTAGAGTGTGCCCTTCGCCAGCGGGTTTTCCACCATTTCGGCCGCGGCCAGAAAGGGAACCGCGCCGACGAAAGCATGGCCGCTGACGCCGTTGTTGTCGTTCCAAAAATGCCACTTGCTGCCGGCGGGGCTCTCGCCGGGCCGCGATGCCCCCGTGGCCATCTGGAGCACGTAGAGCGGCGGCGCCCCCACCACGAAGATGCGGAGCGACCGCGAGCCCCACTCGCCGACGATGTCACCAGCCGGTTGGCCTTCGAGCACCACTCCCGTGAGGGCCGCCGCACCAAAGATCGGCAGGGCATACTTTCCCTCGCCGATCACCTTGCAATCGGAGAAGAAGGTACCCACGTCGGTGGGCCTCACACCCTCCTGCCAGGCATTCTGCATGGTCGTGTCGAAGCCGGTGTTGGCCATCAGGGCGCCGGCGCCAAAGGCCGCCGTGATGCAGGTGAGGCTCTCGCAGGAATAAAAGTTGCGGTAATCCTCGACTACCTTGTAGCCCGCCCGGGCCAGACGGGGATGCTGGCTGTGCGCCCAAGGCGGCTCCGCCGGTCCAGCGCCGATGCCGTCTTCCTCAAGCGCGGGCAGCGAATAGACGGGCTCGGCCACGCCACCGGGAGCCGTGGCCAAGCGGGCGGCCAGAGTCGTCGTGATGTTGGCGCGATCACCGCCGGCACTGACCGTGGGCCAGCCGCCCGTCAGCTCGACGCCGCCGGGCGTCGAGGTTGCGTAGGCATCGGCGATCGACTGCGTCTCCACGATCGCGTCGATCCAGGCGCCGTTGGCGGCAGGCACGACGCGAACGACCACCCGCTGCCGCCGCGGCGGCCAGGACTGGGCCGTGGTCGGCAGAGCGCGGGCCGCGGGCATCGAGTCCTGTGGTTCGATCCATGCCGATTCGATCAGGCCCTCGCGCGGCGGCGTCGCGCGGAAGTCGGGCTCGACCGTGCGCGCGATCGGCCAGTCGGCTGACACGGTGGCGAGGGTCTGCCGCCAGAGCTTGGTGCCACTGTCGCTCGGCAGGAACATGCCGCCCGTTTTCTTTGGCAGCGCGGTTGCGATGCCCGCGCTCTCGGCCCCCGCTTCGTTGGAAGGCGTGTATATGGAGGGGGCAACACTGTCGACCAGTTCGAACTCAACGGCGAAGGCTGCGGGATGCGGCCAGACCACGAGAATCGCCATGACCAGCCTGATCAGCCTGTTCAAGCGGGGCCTGACTGCGCGTACCGCGATCCGGCGTATCACGACGGCGGTGGTTTGGGGCCGGGTGTTTACCATAGCTGGGGCGGGGAATGTCCCACCGGACCGTCGCCGGGACAAGGCGGGTTTGCCGCCGTTGCCGCAGCGAAAGCCTCCTTCCCGGGCTGATCCATCCCCCCTGGTTTTCCTCCACCCCTGCCCTGCTTACGCACCCGCGTCGGAGGGCGCTCCAGCATCTGGGTCGGGCGGTGGCCCCGCATCGATGAAGACCTCCACCTGCTGCCCAACGAAAAGGGGTGGCAGGCCGGCGGGATCAAACTCATAGATCACCTGCAGCACCCGCGTATCGACCCGCTCGGTGTTGTCGCC
>CAYSPN010000896.1:0-4357 GCA_964432895.1 uncultured Candidatus Kuenenia sp. | reverse complement strand
GTCCGCGAGGAGCAGATCCGGCAGATCGAGCGGCTCTGGTATGCGCAGGACGACGACCAGAGCCGGTTTGGCATGCAGCTCGTCGGCCTGATCGACCGCCTCGGCGAGGCCTACCAGGTCGATGAACTGTCGGCGAAGTGGACCTTCACAGGCAGAGAAAAGCTCTCGGTGCCCGAGGCGCTCGAGGTGAAGGAGGAACTCGAGACGATCGACGAACTGCTGCGGCAGCTCGAGGAGGCGAAGAAGAATGCCCGCGTCGGCCTGATCGACATGGAGGCGCTGGGCCAGTTTCTCGAACAGGGCCAGATGGACGAGCTCGACATGCTCCGCCGGCAGGTGCAGGAACTGGTCGAGCAGGCGGCGGCCCAGCAGGGGCTCGAACGGACGAAGCGTGGCTACGAACTCACCCCGAAGGCGTTGCGGACGTTCCAGGGCAAACTCCTCGAACAGATCTTCTCCGCGCTCGATCCGTCGCGAACCGGCCGGCACCAGGGGGCGATCGTCGGCGACGGTGCGGTGGAGATGGTGCCGACGCGGCCCTACGAGTTCGGCGATTCCGTGGCCCACATGGACATCCCCGGATCGCTCGTCAATGCGATGCTGCGGCAGGCCGGCGAGGCTCCCGTGGCCGGCGGTGGGGGGCTGAAGCTCACGCCGCGCGACATCGAGGTGCACCGCACGCGTAACTCACCCAAGTGCGCCACCACGGTCGTGCTCGACATGAGCGGCTCGATGCGCTACGGCGGCCTGCACGTCAGCGTGAAGCGGATGGCGCTCGCCCTCCAGGGGCTCGTGCAGAAGGAGTATCCGGGGGATTACCTGCAGTTCATCGAGATGTATTCCGTCGCGAAGCCGCGGCCCGCGGGCGAGATCGTGAAGCTGATGCCGAAGCCGGTCACGATCTTCGACTCGGTCGTTCGACTGCGGGCCGACATGAGCGATCCAAACATCGCGGAGACCGACATCCCACCCCACTTCACCAACATCCAGCACGCGCTGCAGCTCTCGCGGCAGCATCTGGCCCGGCAGGACACGCCCAATAAGCAGGTGATCATCATCACCGATGGTCTGCCGACGGCGCACTTCGAGGGAAGCCAGCTCTTCCTGCTCTATCCACCGCACCGGCGGACGGAGGAGGCGACGCTTCGCGAGGCCCAGGCCTGCCGCCGCGATGGCATCACCGTGAATGTCTTCCTGCTTTCGGGCTGGTCGCAGTCGCGGGAGGACATCCAGTTCGCCTATAAGCTTGCGGAGACGGCCAAGGGCCGCGTCTTCTTCACGGCCGGCAAGGAACTGGACCGTTTCGTCGTCTGGGACTACGTCTCCCGCCGCCGCAGCATCATTGGGTAGCTCGCCATTCGCGATGGAGCATGATGCCGGAGCCGATCGCCGCGAGCCCGGCCGCGGTGAGTGGCCTCCCGGCTGCACCCATTGCCGTCCGCCCAGTTATGATGGTCCATATGGTTGCTCTCACCCGTCTTACCGACGCGCTGCTCGAGGAACTCGCCACGTCTTTTCCGGACCGGCGCGTGCTGGGAATCTGGCTGTACGGGAGCCACGCCCGGCATGAGGCGCGTGGGGACAGCGACATCGATGTCGGTGTGCTGTGCGACGAAGCCTTGGCCCCAGTCGCCCTCTTCGATGCGACGGGCCGCCTCGAAGCACGGCTCGGCACGGCCGTCGATCTCGTCGACCTCCGGCAGGCGGGCGGACTGCTGCGGGTCGAGGCCACGCACCATGGCTGCCCGCTCGTGACGCCGACCACCGAAGCCGACCTCTTCACGACCCATGTGCTGGCTGACCACGCCGCATTCGCCCGAAATCGGCGGGCCGCCACCAGCGCCTTCGAGGAGAAGTTTCGTGTCTGATGACGTCCTGATCCAGAAGCTCGCTAGCATCGATCGCTGCCTCGCGTCGGTGCGGCGATACGTCGCCGACGACCTCGACCGGCTTCAGGACTCGATGGTGCTCGACGCCGTCGTGCTCAATCTCCAACGGGCCTGCGAGATGGCGATCGATGCCGCCTGCCGCGAGGTATCGCGGCGTCGCCTCGGAGTTCCGACCGACAGCGCCGACGCTTTCACGATTCTCGAGCGGGAGTCGCTGCTGTCGCCGCCGGTGGCGGAGCGAATGCGACGAATGGTCGGCTTTCGAAAGATCGCCGTGCATGAATATCGCAGGCTCGACCCCACGATCGTGCGCACGGTCGTCGAGCACCGCCTCGGCGACTTCGAGGCCCTTTGTCGCGAAATCGTGACGGCGTCCTGAGCCCTGACCGATGAGTCAACGGGGGCCAGGATCGCGGATGGGATGCGACCGCACCTCCCGCCAGAGCATGACGCCCGAACCGATCGCGGCCAGGCCGGCAACCGTCGCGAGCGTCCAGAGCGGCACGATGCGACGGGGCTGCGCGACCTCCCGGTCGTAGGCCTCCTCGGCCAGATCGACCGGCGGCAGGCCTGCGGCCCGTCGCGACCGCTCGATCGCCGCCTGCTGCCGCCCCAGAAACCGGCCTTCGACCTGCCGCTGCCGTGCGTCGAACTTCGGCGCGATCAGCCCGATGCCGACGAGGGCCATCAACGAGAACGCCAGCGCCCAGAACCACGCGCTATCGACGACGCGGAAGGCCTGATGCGGGGGGGACTCCATGACCTTGCACTCCGGATACGCCTGCTCCGACCGGCTCAGCCGCGCACGACCCGCCATGCCACAACGCCGGCCAGAGCTCCACACACAGGCGCGACTAGATACAGCCACAAGGAAGTGTAGGTGCCCGTCAGCAGGGCGGGAGCCAGGGAGCGGGCAGGATTCAGCGAGGCGCCGCAGACCGGACCGGCCCAGAGCGCCGACATGGCGATCACCGCACCCACTGCGGTGGCCACCGTGAGCAGCAGGACCAGCGGCCTGGCCGACACATTGAGGATCGTGAACATCAGGATCGCCGTAAGGAGCACTTCAACACAGAATGCCTGTGCATCCGACCCCGCCGGCAACGTGGCGCCAAGTGTGGCATGGCTCGGAAAAAGCAGCCGGAGCAGTCCGCTCGCCGCAATCGCCCCGGCGCACTGGCTCGCGGCGTAGGGAATCACCTGGCCGGATGGAAAGAGCCCCGCCGCCCAGAGGCCGCAGGTGACCGCCGGATTGATGTGCGATCCCGACACGTCGCCGATCGCGAGGATCATCGCCATGACGACGAGCCCGAAGCAGAGTGCGATGCCAACGGGCGTCACACCGCCACCGGACACGTCGTTGACGACGATCGCTCCTGTGCCGACAAGGACAAGACAGAACGTCCCGAAGAACTCGGCGGCGAGTTTTCTGGCGAGCGGAATGGGATGGTCGGGACCGTCGGTCATGGTGGCGGGGCCGCGCCTTTAGGCGATGCCGGGCCAGCGGGCCTGCACGTCGCGGCCAGCGTAGATCGCGCCGTCGCCGAGCGACTCCTGGATCCGCAGCAACTGGTTGTATTTCGCGATACGGTCGCTGCGGGAGGCGGACCCGGTCTTGATCTGGCCCGTGGAGAGGCCGACGGCGAGGTCGGCGATCGTGGCGTCCTCCGTCTCGCCGCTGCGATGGCTGGCGATCGAGGTGTAGCCCGAGCGGTGGGCGAGCGACACGGCGGCGATCGTCTCGGTGAGCGTGCCGATCTGGTTCACCTTTACGAGGATGCTGTTGGCGATGCCCTCGGCGATGCCGCGGCCGAGCCGCTCGGAGTTGGTGACGAACAGGTCGTCGCCAACGAGCTGCACTTTTTCGCCGAGCTTCTCGCTGATCAGCTTCCAGCCCTTCCAGTCGTCCTCCGAGCAGCCGTCCTCGATCGACACGATCGGGTAGCGGCTGGCGAGGCTCGCGAAGAAGTCGACCATGCCGGCCGAGTCGAGCGACTTGCCCTCGATCGTGTAGGTGCCGGTCTTCGAGTCGTAGAGTTCCGTCGCGGCGACGTCGAGCCCGATGAACATTTCCTTGCCCGGCTTGTAGCCGGCGTTCGAGATCGCCGCGAGGATCACCTCGAGCGCCTCGGCACAGGTGCCGATGTGCGGAGCGAAGCCCCCCTCGTCGCCCACGGCCGTGGCGAGCTTCTTGTCCTTGAGCACCTTCTTCAAGGCGTGAAACGTCTCGACACCCGCGCGGAGGGCGTCGTCGAAGGTGTCGAAGCCCAGCGGCATCACCATGAATTCCTGCACATCGAGCGGGTTATCGGCGTGGGCGCCGCCGTTGATGATGTTCATCATCGGGGCGGGCAGCAGGCGGGCGGTCGTACCGCCGAGGTAGCGATAGAGCGGCTGGCCGCAGTGCTCCGCGGCATCACGCGGACGGGTCCCAGCCCCTCCTTGGTGACGCTGATGTCGCGGCCGGC
>CAYSPN010000895.1:0-2665 GCA_964432895.1 uncultured Candidatus Kuenenia sp. | reverse complement strand
TGGGTTGGGCGGCGAGAAGCCTCCGAAACGACTCCTTGCCTACCTCCAGCAGCCGGGTTTCGACGAGGGCGGCAACCGTGGCCGACCGCGGGGCACCGGTCATGAGCGACATCTCGCCGAAATAGTCGCCCTGTTGCAGAGTTGCCAGCCGAATGGACGGCCCGCCTTCCTGAACGACCGTGACCTCGACGCGGCCACTCATGATCACGAACAGGCTGTCGCCAGAATCACCCTGGCGAATCACCGGTTCGCCGGCGGCATAGATCCGCTCGACGTTCTCCTCCGCAAGCCGGCCAATCTGCTCCGGCGTGAGTGGGCCGAGCATGCCGATCCGTTGCAGGCTCTCGACCCGTCGCTCGACGACCGTCGTCTCCGACTCGATGACGGGCGGCGGCAGCTGGGTGATCCGGATCTGCTGCGTGGCCACAGGGATTTCGATGCCCTGCCGGGCAAAGGCGTACCAGATCCGGTCGCGGGCCATGCCGTCCACGCGGTCGCGTTTGTCGAAGTCGGTCGTGAAGATTCTGACCCAGTATTCGATGCCCCGATCCTTGAATTCGTTGGTGACCACCGACGGCGCCGGATGCTCGAGCACGCCGAAGCTGCCACGGATGGCGTTGAGGATCGTCTGCTGCACCCGCTGCGGTGAGATGTCGTAGGGCGCGATCACGTAGAGCGAACGACGCGACCACGGCTCAGGCTTGGTGAAATTACGGATCGACGCCTGCGCGAGCTGGCCGTTGGGGATGATCACATAGGCCTCGTCGAGGGTGATCACCTTCGTGGCCCGCCAGTTGATCTCCACGACCTTGCCGATGTGGGCGGGATTGGCGTCGTATTGGATCCAATCTCCGAGTTCGAACGGATGTTCGGCATGAATCGCCAGCCCCGCGAAGACGTTGCCGAGCGTGTCCTTGAGGGCGAAGCCGAGCACCGCCGTCAGGACTGCCGACCCGGTGAACAGGTTCTCGGCCCGCACGCCTGCCTCGAAGAGGATCGCGATCAGCGCGGCGGCGACCGTGAGCAGCCGGAGCACGTCAAGAAAGATCCGCGGCATGGGCCGGCTGATCCGCTCCCACACCGACACGGCGATGATCAGCAGCACCGACTGCAGGAGCGACGCCAGCAGGAAGAAGCGAATGCCAAACGCCGCCGTCCGGGGAGCTTCGGCTGACTCTGGAAACAGCCACGCCAACGCCAGCGGCAGAGGCGCGAGCAGCAGCAGGATGATCGGCCCCCACGCCAGCCATCGCCGGCCCCGGGGCGCCGAGAAAACGAAGAGCACGAGCGCCACCATCGCCACGATCAGTTCGCGGCCCAACTCGGCGTTGCCCCCGCTGGCCAGGGTATTGATGATCGTTCTGAGACCGTCTTCCATGCGCTCGTGGGCTCCATCCTGACGTCGGGAAATGCTCGGCGTGCGGCCGATTGTGCCCGTTGCGCGGGCCGCCGACAAACCCCGAAACCTCGGCCTGCCCCCCAAATCCACGATCTCCCGGCGCCCGGATGGACGCGGCGGAGGACTATTTTTATACTCTGGGGCCCGCGGGTTGGTCCGCGGCCATTCCCTCATTCTGTCCAAGACGATCCGGAACACGCATGGTCAAACTGACGGTTCGCGAACGTGAAAGCATTCAGGAAGCGGTTCGCCGCTTCCGCAAATTGGTTGAGCGCAGCGGCATCAAGAAGGAGATGCGGCGTCGGGAGTTCTTCGAGAAGCCCAGCGAGACCAAGCGTCGCGCCCGCCTCCGCGCAGAACGCCGCACCAAGCGCAATCGCCTGCTCGGCGTCTGAATACACGAAAAAAATGGCCATCCTGGCCATTTTTTCTTGGCGACCGCAGGTCGCTGGCGCGGAGGCCGCCATCCGGGCGGCCAGCGAAGAGGTGGCGCATCGGCATCCTGCCGCCTGACAGGCGGATGCCTGTCCTCAGCCAGTTTCTTGGCGGGCCTCCGCCCGCTGGTGCTCACCCGGCCGGCGGTATACACGCGACGGCTCGGCATCCTGCCGACCGTCGCTTAGCGACCGCAGGTCGCTGGTTCTAACCCGGCCCTCCGGGCCTGGCGTCATCGGTTCATCTGCCTTGCAGCGTCCGTGAGGGGCTGCCCATGTCCCGAGAGCCGGCGTTGCTGACCAGCGCAGGCAGGATGCCGAAGCGGAGGCGATCTGGCTAGCGCAGTCAGCATCGAGTGAGCGAAGCCCAGGATGGGCGCAGCGAACGTCCGGCGACGGGGCATGGGCAGCCCCGAACCGCGGTGTTCCAAAGGCGTTTCACGCCCCCCAGTCGAGCGCGACGTCGAGCCATGGGGAGTCATGCGTCGGCCAGCCGGTGCTGACCCTATCGACGCCAGTCCTGGCGATCTCCGCCACCGTGTCGAGCCGGATGCCGCCCGATGCCTCGAGCACGACGCCCGGCCGGATCACGTCCCGCGCGGCCACGCAGGAGGCCAGCTGCGCCGGGGTCATGTTGTCGAGCAGGACGATGTCGGGGCCGGCCTCGAGCACCGACTCGAGCATCTCCACAGCATCGATCTCGATCTCCAACACCATTGTCTCGGCCCGCGATGGCGGAAATGTCTCCGTCATAAAACGGCGGGCCCGCTGCACGGCCGCCGCCGGTGAAATCCCCGCCGCGGCCAGAGCGGCCAGGTGGTTGTCCTTGATG
>CAYSPN010000894.1:0-2670 GCA_964432895.1 uncultured Candidatus Kuenenia sp. | reverse complement strand
CGAAGCGATGTTCTCCGGCACCTACAAGGAGCTTGAGAAGGTCCGCCAGACACTCGAGAAGAAGTTTGGCGACGTGCAGGACTTCGAGTTCACGGTTGAGAAGAAGAAGCTCTACATGCTGCAGACGCGGCATGGCAAGCGGACGGCCCTGGCCTACGTGAAGATTGCCCACGACATGGTGAAGCAGAAGCTCATGTCGGCCGAGCACGCGATTCAGTCGGCCGACCCCGACGCGCTGTCGCAGCTCCTGGCCCCGATCTTCGACCGGGCCGACTATGCCGCTGCCAAGAAGAGCAGCCGGCTCCTGACCACGGGCCTGCCCGCCGGTCCTGGTGCGGCCACCCGGCAGTTGGTGTTCACCGCCGCCAAGGCCGAAGAGCTGGCAAACAAGGGCATCAAGGTGGTGCTCGCCCGCGTCGAGACGAGCCCCGAGGATCTTCGCGGCATGATCGCCGCCGAGGGCATCCTCACCAGTCGCGGCGGCGTGTCGAGCCATGCGGCACTCGTGGCCCGGCAGATGGGCAAGGTCTGCGTCGCCGGTGCCGGTGCGGTCCAGATCGACTATGCGAAGGGCACGCTCACCTGTGCCGGTCAGAAGCTCAAGGAAGGCGACGCGATCTCGATCAACGGCTCGACGGGCGAGGTCTTCGCCGGTGCCATCAAGACCGCGGACAGTGAGCTGAAGCAGGTGTTGATCGCGAAGACGATGAAGCCGGCCGACTCGGAGGTCTTCCAGTATTACGACTTCATCATGAAGCTCGCCGACAAGTACCGCAAACTTGGCATCCGGACGAATGCCGACACCCCGGAGCAGGTTCGTCACGCGATCGCGTTCGGCGCCGAGGGCATCGGCCTGACGCGGACCGAGCACATGTTCTTCGAGGGTGACCGCATCGACGCGATGCGTGAGATGATCCTGGCCGAGAACGAGGACGACCGCCGCAAGGCGCTCGGCAAACTGCTCCCCTACCAGCGGGACGACTTCGAAGGCATCTTCAAGGCGCTCGATGGCCGGCCGGCAACGATTCGCTTCCTCGACCCGCCGCTGCATGAATTCGTGCCGCACGACGAGAAAGCCCAGGCCGACCTGGCGAAGAAGCTGAAGATGCCCGTCGAGACGGTGAAGGCCCGCGTGCACGCCCTGCACGAGTTCAACCCGATGCTCGGCCACCGTGGCTGCCGCCTCGGCGTCAGCTACCCTGAGATCTCGGAGATGCAGGCCCGCGCGGTCTTCGAGGCCGCCGCGAAGGTGCAGAAGGCCGGCATCAAGGTGAAGCCCGAGATCATGATCCCGCTCGTCGGCTTCAAGAAGGAGCTCGACAATCAGGTGGAGATCGTGCACCGGGTCGCCGAGCTTGTGCAGAAGGAGACCGGACAGAAGATCAAGTATCTCGTGGGCACGATGATCGAGATCCCGCGGGGCGCCCTCACGGCCGACGAGATCGCCGAGACGGCCGAGTTCTTCTCCTTCGGCACCAACGACCTCACCCAGACCTGCCTCGGCATGAGCCGCGACGACATGGGATCGTTCCTGCAGAAGTACACCGACGAAGGCATCTTCAAGGCCAACCCGTTTGCGTCGATCGACGCCACCGGCGTCGGCCAGTTGATGCAGATCGCCGTGGAACGCGGCCGCAAGACGCGGAAAGACATCAAGCTCGGGATCTGCGGCGAGCACGGCGGCGATCCCCACTCGGTGCTGTTCTGCCACCATGTCGGGCTCGACTACGTGAGCTGCTCGCCGTTCCGCCTGCCGGTCGCCCGGCTGGCTGCGGCGCAGGCAGCGCTCGGCAAGACGTACTAGCCACACGCGAAACATGGCCCTCCGGGCCATTTTCGCGTGGCCGCTGGGCGTGGCATCGTGCCACGCCGGCGGTTGGGTGCGTGAACAGGGCGTCCTGCCAATTCTGCCCCCATCCAAGCCCGCAGCGCAAGCAAGGGAATCCGCTTCCCCACCGGCCCTCAACCCTCGCTTGCGCGTCGGGCTTGCATGGGAAGGCGCGTCGGGCTTGTATGGGAAGGCGCGTCGGGTTTTATGGGACTCGGACGCATCCGTGAGGGGCTGCGGCGTCCCGCTACATTAGTGCCATGCCGCTCACGCCCGAAGCCCTGACGCTCGCACCGATCCTCCTGCTCGTGATCGTGCTCTGGGTGACCGAGGCCCTGCCACTGGCGGTCACGGCACTGCTCGGGGCCGTGCTCTGTGTGGTGGCCGGGGTGGCGCCGGCAAAGGAGGTGTTTCGACCCTTTGCCGACCCGCTCATCTTCCTGTTTATCGGCTCGTTTCTTTTGGCCGAGGCGATCCGGCTGCACCGGCTCGACCGCCGGCTTGCCTACCGTGTGCTCTCCGTGCCGTGGATCGGCGAGCGGCCGACGCGGATTCTCGCAGCGGTGGCGCTCGTGTCGGTGCTCATCAGCGGCTTCATATCCAATACAGTCACGGCCGCCATGATGATGGCAATCGTGACTGGCATCCTCGGTGCCGTGGAGGCGGCCGCTGCCAGCCATGGCAAGCCACCGGCCCCAACCTTTGCCACGAGCCTGTTTCTCTGCGTGGCTTTTGCGGCGTCGATCGGCGGCCTGGCCACGCCGATCGGCACGCCCACCAACCTGATCGGGCTCGCCTTCATCCGAGACCAAGTGGGCGTGCACGTCTCCTTTCTTGGCTGG
>CAYSPN010000893.1:0-3519 GCA_964432895.1 uncultured Candidatus Kuenenia sp. | reverse complement strand
AGGCAGGGGCATCGGCGACATCGGGCGTTCTCCGGTTGGGCCTCACCGGGCCTGGCGTTGGAGGAGAGGCTGGCTGACTCTTCGTTCTTCTGTGGTGGCAAGTTTGTAACTTGCCCTGCGTTCATGCCGAGCACGGCCATCGCGGCCGCGGGCATCACAGCTCATCGAGCAGCTTTTTGGACCGGGCCCGGGCGGTGGCCGGGGATTTCACGATCTCGGCGAGGCCTGATTCGACCGCCGCGGCCTTGTCGGCGTCGGTGTTTCGGATCTCGTCCACGAGCTTCGGGAAGAGTTCGCGTTCGCTGCCGACGGGCTGCCCTTGCACATAGCCTTCGAGGTAGGCACGAACCTCATTGAGCGGGTCGGAGGCGACCTGAATCGTCCGCGTCTTGGGCAGGTTGCTCGGGCCGCAGCCGGCCTGCAGCAGGCCCAGGATCGCAGCCCCGCATAGCAAGGCAGTCGAGGCAGCTCGTTGTGTAGATGGCATGCAGGTGTTCTTGTCGGTGCCGGTTAGTGGGTGGTCTCGAGAATCACAACGAACTCGAGTTCACGGCACCGTCCTTGCGGTTGCCGAGCTGCTGGAAGAGCAGAACGGCCACGCCGTCGGGGATGAAGACCACGGCCCCGTCGGCCATCACGGCATTCACGCCACCGCCGTGCATGCTGCGGGGGGGCATCGCCGAATAGCCGCAGTCGGTGACCCAGCCCCCGATGCCGTTGGCCATGGTGGGGGCCAGCCAGTTCGGCGGCGCCACGGTATTCAGGACCGTCTGCGTAGGAAGTCCGCGGCTCCAATAGCGGCCGTTGGCGCCGCTGGTGGAAGTCACCGTCGCCGAGGCGAGCGTCTGCAGCTGCGCCGTGGTAGGAAATGCTGCTGTTGGCCAGATCGAACCACCGGGTGAATTCCCCACGCCGGCAAAGTCGTAGGGAAACTCGCCGGTCCCTTTTCCGCCGAGGAACTCGGCTGCCATCAGTGTCTTCGAGAGGCCGTCGGTCACGTCCTTGAACTTCAAGGCCTTGACCGGATTGAACATCCCGTTCTGGCTGTCGGGCGCGCCGTTGAAATGGGAGTGCGTGCTGCTGCCGGTGGACCAGGCGTAGTTGTTCCCGGGACAGCCGGCCGCGTTGGCGTTGGAGTTGTCGGCCGACGGGCAGAGGAAGGTAGGAACACGAACCTTACCAAACTTTGCGTTGTCGTGATGCCAACTCCCGTTCTGCGCGGGATTCATCACGTTGTAGATGCTCTGCTGCTCGATGAACGGCAGGATCATGGCGTGCGCGCTCAAGAGGATGTAGTTTAAGTACCAGTTGCTCGCGATCTGCGCGGCGGTAGCTGTTGGAGGAGCGGTCGCGGTCAGCGGCAGGGCCCCCTTGGCATCGACGTGATTGTGGATGCCAATGCCGAGCTGCTTGAGATTATTGGTACAGGAGGACCGTCGGGCCGACTCCCGCGCGGCCTGCACCGCGGGCAAGAGCAGGCCCACAAGCGTGCCGATGATTGCGATCACGACCAGGAGCTCTACCAGGGTGAAACCCCTCGGCCCACGCGGGTGGACGGGACGCACAGGCCGCCCACCACGGCGGGCCGCATCGTTCGCTTGAGATGTCAGCATGACTCCCTCCCCATTCTCGACTCCGCTTGGCGCGAAACGCGTTTCGATCTCATTACCCTTTTCCGCCACAGGCCGAAAAAGTGCCAAAAAACGAAAAATCGTCGTAAAAATTCCCATCACAACGGCGGCTGGGCGGGCAGCGGGGCTCGGGCCCGCAGGAGCTTCGCCGCCTCGCCGGTGAGCCTGAGATAGCGGTCGCTCGGCAGCCCCTCCAAGCCCAAGAGACGCTTGCCCGGTTCGCCGGCCGGCGGGTCGGCGCACTTGAAGATTGCCGTGCCCTCGTCCACCTCGTCGAACATGGCGACGTAGATCGTTTCGGCCCCGACACGGCTCGCCTCGGCGAACTGCCGCCAGAGAAACTCTCCCTTGCGGCGGGGAATCTGACCGATTGGCCCCCCGTGAAGATTGTGCCAGCTGAAGCCCGGAAAGGCGACGGGCATATAGAGCAGCGATCGCTCACGGCACCACGCCACGTCGGCCGCCCAATCTCGCGTGGCGTGACGGGACACCTCTTCGGACGTGCGGTAGCGGCCCACGGTCCACGGGCTTACGACATCGCACATGGCCACCACCGCATGGAGCGACTTGTCGGCGACCGCGTCGCGATTGAGCGTCCGCCAGCCGGTGGGAATGCCGCCCATCACCGCGCAGCCAGCGGCCTTGAGCGCCGTGATGATCGCGCGACAGTCGGCGATGCCATACGCCCGCTTGTCGCCAAACCCGATCCCCCACACGGCCACGAGCGGCTTGCCGCCGAGCCGCAGATAGGCCGGATCGTTGCCGATCTGCATTCGCGTTCGCAGCGACTGCCAGTCGGCGATCACGGCAGCCGCGCCTCCTTCATTCAGTCCGGAGAGGTCGTACATCACGGCATAGGCCCGGCCGTGGCGGTTTGCGGCCGCACGGCAGTGGTCGAGCACGATCGTGCAGTTGCGCAGGTGCCTCGGGCTCGCCAGCGGCGCGGCGAACCGCTGCACGAAGACACCGTCGACACAATAGTCCTTCATCCAGCGGAAATGCGTGTCGACCGTCTGCGGGTGGAACGAACTGAACAGTTCCACCGGCCGGCCATCGCTGCCGATGAGGGCGGTGGCGTGCCGCGCCTCGGGGGCCAGTTCGGAGACGTCGGGCAGGATGTCGATGCCGATGTTGTCGAGGTCCGGAGGCCGTTTGCCATCGCGGAACCAGTGCTTCCAGCCGAGGCTGGCGCCGTCGTCGGGTGTGTTGAACCAGCCCTGGTAGCCGCAGAGGATTTTGCCTTTCAATCCTTCGTGCGGCTGGGCCTCCGACATCGGACCCGCGTAGGGATGCATGGTCTCGGCGCGAACGGCCTCAAGTTCATGATCCGGCATGGCGGCTGCGACCATCCCGCACCAGAGGCATGCCACCCACAGCGATAGGGTGACCGCGAAGCCGTGCCTCATGGCGTAGCGTCCGCGCTGCCGGTAGCGCTCGACCAGCCGGCGATGCTCGACCAGGTGGAGCCGATGGCGATGTCGCCCAAGAGCACCTCTCCCTGGCTGACGATCTCCACGGAGACCTGATCGTAGATGTCGCCGGAGGCGATGCAGTCGGTGGCGACCGCCCATTCCAGCGGCTCCCGTTCGCTGAGACGAGAAGCCGGGAGCACGCAGGCGAAGACCTGGTCGGGCTGCGTCCGTCCGGCCACGATCTTCGCCACGATCGCGAACGTCTCGCCGGGGGGCTGCGGCACTGCCGACCGCACGCTGTGGCCCGCGAATTTCACGGCGAGCGTGTCGGCCCGGTACACCGCCAGATGCAGGGCGGACTGTCGCTCGAGCTCCTCCTCGGTCGTGAGGCCGTAGGTGCGGAGCACGAGCATCGCGATGTTCGGGTCGTTTGCCTGTGGGGCGGGCCGGCGAACGAGATACCGCACGTACCAGAC
>CAYSPN010000892.1:0-2882 GCA_964432895.1 uncultured Candidatus Kuenenia sp. | reverse complement strand
GCCAGCCGTTGCCGACGGACCTCCTCCGCACAGGTCACCACCACCAGCCGGTCACACATCTCGGCCCAACCGGCCTGCACAAGAAGCGGCACGTCCAGCACGACGACCGCTTTGCCGCCGTGCTCGGTCTCACGGGTCCGGATCGACTCAAGCTGGGCGGTGATCCGGCTGCGGACGCCGGGGTGCACGATCGCTTCGAGCCACTCAAGCGCCCGGGCATGGTCCGGCGTGGGGCCAAACACGCGATCGGCGACAGCCCGTCGGCGGATACGGCCGTCGGCATCCAGCACGTCGGCGCCGAATCGATCCGCGATCTGCCGGATGACATCATCCTCCTCCAGCACCGCGTGGGCGATCCGGTCGGCGTCGATCACCTGGGCACCATGCGACGCAAACCGCCGCGCGACGGTCGATTTGCCCGCGCCGATCCTGCCGATGAGGCCGATGATGGTCATGAAGAGGTTGTCGTTCGCCGCGGTGCAGATTGCAAGGTCATCGGTCGTGTCACCCCTTCTCGCACTCGGCCCAGGTGCCGCCTTCGTGCACCGATACATCCAGCGGCACGTCCAACGTCATGGCCTGTAGCATCTCGCGGACAACGAGTTGCTTGACCGCCTCCGTCTCACCGGCCGGCGATTCGAGTAGGAGTTCGTCATGGATCTGCAGCACGATTGCAGCCTGCGTGCCCGTCGCCCTGAGACTCCGGTCCACGCCGAGCATCGCCAGCTTGATCAGGTCGGCGGCGGATCCCTGCACGACCGTGTTGATCGCGGTTCGCTCGGGGAGCGAGAGTGCAAAGACGCCCGCAGCATTCCGCCGGCCCGGGCGATCGCGAACGCCCGAGATCGCCCGCCGACGACCGAGCATCGTCGTCACGCAGCCGTCACGGCGGCAGCGGTCGAGCACGTCGTCCATGAAGGCCGCGGCGCCGGCGAAGGACCGGAAGTAGGCCAGGATGAATGCGGCAGCTTCGGCCTGCGGGATGCCGAGCGACTTGGCCAGTCCAAAACTGCTCTGACCGTAGAGGATGCCGAAATTCACCGCCTTGGCTGTCCGCCGCATCGCGGAGCTGACCGCCGCGGGTTCGATCCCAAACACGGCCGCCGCGGTGCTCGTGTGAATGTCCTCGCCGGCGGCGAAGGCTCGCCGCATGGCCTTGTCACCGGAGAGGTGGGCCAGGATGCGAAGCTCGATCTGCGAATAGTCTGCCGCGATGAACCGCCAGCCCGGCTCGCGGGGCAGAAACGCGGCGCGAATCTGCTGTCCCTCGGCCGTGCGGGTGGGGATGTTCTGCAGGTTGGGGTCACTCGAACTCAGTCGCCCGGTGGCTGTCACGGTTTGGTTGAACGACGTGTGGATCCTGCCGGTAGTCGGGTCAACGAGCGCCGGCAGACTGTCGACGTACGTGCTTTTCAGCTTGGCATACTTGCGGTGCTCCAGCAGCAGGGCGGGCAGCGGATGCAGCGGCGCGAGTTCCTCGAGCACCTCGGCATCGGTGCTCGGACCGGTCTTCGTCCGCTTCACCACCGGCAGCCCGAGTTCATCGAAGAGCACGGCACGCACCTGGAGCGGCGAGGCGATCGCGAAGGGGTGCCCCGCGAGGGCGTGGATCTCCGCCTCGAGGGCGGCGAGCCTGTCGGCATACTCCGTCGACAGGCTGGCCAGCGTCGCCAGATCGATCCTCACGCCCCTGTATTCCATGGCGGTGAGCACCACCGCCAGCGGCATCTCCAACTCGGTGAAGAGCGTGGCAAGCCCCGCATCCGCAAGCGCCGCCGGGAGACGGGCCGCCACTTCCCTCCCGATGCGGCAGGCCGCGACGGCCTGTGCGGCGTTGGTCGGCCGGTCGAGAGCAGCGGCGTTGCCATCACCGTCACTGGTCACCCCGGCGCTGACATCGATGCCGTGGCGGAGGCTTACCTCCGTGAGGCCGAGGTTCCGTTCACCCGCATCGAGCAGGTAGGCGGCGAGCATCGTGTCGAAGGCAGAGCCCGCCAGTTCGATGCCCACGGCCCGCAGCGACAGGCTATGGCGTTTGAGATCGTGGCCGGTCTTGGGCACCGAGGGATCGGCGAGCAGACCGCGGACCGAGGGGCTGGCCGCGAGCCGGTCGGCTGTCACCCAGATGGCAACCGCTCCTGTCGCCAACGCCAACCCCGCCGGCGGCGACATGCTGCTGATGCGGCCGTCGGCGCCGGCTCCACGCAGGCAGCAGATGGCGATCGGCGCCGTGGCCCGCAGCCGAGCGACGACTGCCTCGAGCGCCGCCTCGTCGGCCGGCTCCTCGTGCGGGGACTGCGGCACCGGGCCCTCCGTCCTGCCCGCGGCCGCCGGCTCCACGCCAACGCCGTCGAGATCGAAGAGCGTCGGACCGCTCTGACGCCGCCCAACTGCGGCCGGTCCGCTCGCCGACTGGGTGGGCACGGACTGCAGCACCTTCGACAGCAGGCTCTTGAACCCCATCTCGCGGAGGAAGTCGGCCAGCGCCGCGGCGTCCGGCGCATGGCGGACGCCGGACTCCCAGGGAATCGCGACCGGCACGGCCGTATCGAGCCGGATCAGCTCCCGCCCCGCGCGGGCGGTGTCGGCGTGCAGGCGGAGATTCTCACGACGCTTCGCGCCGGCGACGTCGTCGGCATGCGCAAGCAGATGGTCGAGCGTGCCGTGGGTCTTGAGCAGTTCGGAGGCGATCTTGGGGCCGATGCCCGGCACTCCCGGCACATTGTCGACCGCATCGCCCACGAGCGAGAGAAAGTCGACCTGATCCGGCCGGATACCCCAGTCGACCAGCAGCTCCTCCGCGCCGAAGAGGGCGTTGTTCCGCAGATTCAACAGCCGCACATGGTCGCCAAGCAACTGCCGCGCGTCCTTGTCCGACGTGG
>CAYSPN010000891.1:0-1635 GCA_964432895.1 uncultured Candidatus Kuenenia sp. | reverse complement strand
AAATGCGGGATCCGCCCGCCGCCGGCGTCCAACCATCCCCAAGGCCGGAAGCCTTGAGGCTGCCACCCGGACGAGCAACAGGTCTACTGGGATAGGCTCTTAGCGGCTGTCCAAAAATAAGTTAGTCATTTGCGATTATGTGGGTTCGCATGCGGCAAGATCGTATAGTTCCATTGAGGCAGAACGGGGCGCGGTTTGAGCCGTATGTGCGATTTCTGTATCGGCGTCACCTTGACCTTGGTCGGGTAGTTGCTGCGATCCAGAGAGGCTCGACAACGAAACCCAGTCTCCGAACGTGTCGTGCGGATGTACTTCAGGATGAGTTCGTAGCTGGTCAACGGTTCTCCGGCCCAGTTGGCCGTGATCAGGCTGAACATCCGGTGGTCAATCGGGTTCCATTTCGAGGCCCCCGGCGGGTAATGCGTGACCGTAATGATCAGTCCAAACTCATCCGCCAGTTGCTGCAACGCCCACTTCCACTCCCAAGTGCGGTACCCGTTGCTGCCGCCGGCATCGGCCTGGATCAAGAGTCGCTTTGCCCCGCGATAGCGCTGCCGTCCCACGGCCAACCACCAATGACGGATCGCCGCCACGGCGAAGGTCGCCGTGTCGTGCGACGTGCCGACCACGACGTAGCCGTCGTTGTGGGCGAAGTCGTAGATGCCGTAGGGGATGGCTCGGCCGATGGCCCAACTGGGGAAGTCGTGGTCGAGCACGTCCCGGGGCCTGCGCCGCCAGACGCGTCCCGGGTTCTTAAAATTGCCCACCCATTCCTTCTTCTTGGAATCCACGCTAATGACCGGGGATTTCAGAGTCCGGTAGAGTTTTCGCAGGCGGGTGAGGTAGCGGAACTGCCGGTCCCGATCCCGCTCGTGGGTTCTCGCCAAGCGCTTTCGGTTGGTCCGCAAAGAGTAGCGTTGCTGCCGCAACAGCCTGGCGATGGTACCTCGTGCCAGAGGAATCCGCCGCCGTCGCAAGGCCTTCTGAAGCTTTCGCCAGGAGCGATTCGTCCACTTGATCCCCGAAATGGGATCTCCGGCGGTGGCGTCTTCCAGCAACTCCTGCAGGACGTTCACAATCTCCGGGCTTTTTTTTCCAAGCGTTTACGTCCGCCGCCCTTGCGTCGGATGCGCGCCACGTTCGCCGTGCCGCGCGCCTGCTGCAATTCCCGGCGGCCCCGGAGGATCGTCCTACGACTCAGGCCCGTCACGCGTGCCAGCAGGGCAACGCCGCCTCGCCCACGCTGCTGTGCCAAGAATCCCGCGAGAAGGCGGCGATTGCGCTCATCGACGCCGGCCACCAGTCGGTTGATGGTACGATGTTCCCTTGCCACTCGGCTGTACGGATGCTGGTCACAAATCGAGCATTCACACGAGTGTATGACCTGCCGCCGCTTGCTTTCCGTTTCCATAATCGCTTGCCCCCTAGTCTACCATTATCAGATGACCAGAGGTGACAAGCCAATTGTATACGCCAAATGACTAACTTATTTTTGGACAGCCGCTATGGAGCGGTCGCCGACGGCGTTGCCCTGGATACCGAGGCGTTCCAAACAACCATCGAAACCTGTCACGCGGTCGGCGGAGGCACCGTCCGCGTGCCGGCGGGGGACTTCCAGATCGGCACGATCCGGTT
>CAYSPN010000890.1:0-3303 GCA_964432895.1 uncultured Candidatus Kuenenia sp. | reverse complement strand
TCAGCCCGGTGCTCGTCGCTGTAGCTGTGCTGGCTGTCGGTGCGATGGCCCTCTGGCTGGCGTATCGAGAGCACGCCGGAGACGCAGAACTGGCCGAGGTACTGGTCGAGAGCGTCACCAGCGAACACGGCAGGCTAAATCTGGGCATGTTCAACAGCAGCGACACCCCGGGGCCACACGTGCTACTTCCCGGTGATACGCAGCACGTTTCATCCACCACCACCACCAACGATGAAGGAGGGCTCCCGTTTTGAGCCACGTCGTCGAAATCAAAACTGAAATCAGGGACGAGCAGGCTATTCGGGCCGCCTGTGTTCGTCTCCAGCTTGCCGCGCCCGAACATAAAACATGCCGGCTGTTCAACGCGACGGCAACTGGCCTATGCGTGCAGCTCCCCGGTTGGAATTACGCCGTCGTCTGCGAAACCCAGTCCGGCGCTGTGAAGTACGACAACTACCAAGGCCACTGGGGCGAGCAGAAGCACTTGAACTCGTTCCTGCAGGCGTACAGCGTCGAGAAGTGCCGCATCGAAGCACGAAAGAAGGGTCACCGGGTCTCAGAGTGCAGGCTCGAAGACGGCTCGATCAAGGTCACCGTACATGTGGGAGGTGCTGCATGATCGCGAGAACAATCGAGATAACCGTGTCGCCAGAAGGAGCCACGAGCATCAAGACATCGGGCTTCGCCGGTGGGGCTTGCAGGGACGCCACCCGGGACCTCGAAAGGGCTCTTGGCGTGGTTGGGACCGAACACCTGCTGCCGGAGTGTTTCCAACGGGCCAGCACCGACGAACGGCTGCGTCAGGGGAACTAGGGCCCACAACTGGCATCGACTGGCCAGTGAAAGTTGATGTGCCCGGCTGGCTATAACGCTGCCTTTAACTCGCATGAGACCCCTGAAAAACAAGGGGATGCGTGCTCTGAGTGAGAGAGTTAAAGCCAACTTCGCTTTGGAGCCCCTGCGGCGAATGCCCGCGGCGCCCTTTTGCTCACCGGCAGGCTCACTGACGACTGAATGGCCACCACGCCAGCCGCAATGTGCTGGTGTCCTCTTCGTCAGTGGGCTCAACCGGCTCCTCGTGCGCGACCTGAACGTCGGGAAGCGGCGTGGTGTCGCTCTCGGCTACGGACGTGTCGAGGTCTGCATCCGGCACCATTCGGGCTTGGATTCGGCCGACAGCATGCCCAGCGACAACGGCGCCCGCGTAGATCGGCAATGCTATCGGTGCAACAAAGTCCCCCATCGAGCCGCCCACGTAGGTGCCGTATGCGGGATACAGGATTCGGTAGCCCTCTCGCTCTAAATCCGGGTCTTCGTGCTGCTCTGCATAGGCGATGGCGTCTCCCGTGGCGATTGCTTCTGGCCAGAGGCTCACCACAGGCAGTCCAGTAGCGACCGCATAGGTCCCGGGAAGCTTCCGCCGGGTCAAGTCCTTGGCATGCCCTCCTTCGTGCAGGGCGATGGCTGGCACGTCGCTATAGAGATGGATCGTGCCCGTGAAAGGGTTGTAGTGGTCGCCGCCGATCAGACGCCCCGGCAGGATCGCTTCGCCTGCCACGGACAAAGCCCCGAACGTATAGCGATAGCCCCAGCCCACGGTCTTATTCGCCCGTAGTCTCCGCCAGTCCTCCAGTGGGGCGTATTGATTGATCCGGACCTTCACGTGGTCCAGATCGTTGTCGTCGAGATACTGGCGAATGGACTCTTCTGTGTTAGCCGAGACGTTGTGATTCTCGACGCGGCGGTCCCAGAGAATGACCTTCGAGGGGATGCCAAACACCCAGCCCACGCCGTCGATCACTGGCCGCCGCATGCCGCGCTCGATCTGTGAATCCTGCGTGGCCTCGACGAGCTCCGGGGCCACGTTCACGCGATCAACGTGGATTTCCCGGGGCTTCAGCCAGTCGGAAGCGCAGGCGTCTTTGGCAGCCGCAAGAAAAACGACGCCGACAGCCAGTGCGAGCGAAAAACGATGAGATGTAATTGGCTCCATGCCGCACCCTCACATTGGGCTGTTTTTCAGCTGCGTTCGGTAGGAGAGGTATCGGCAAAAGCGGTTCTTGAGCAGTAAGGGAACGCGCCCAAACAGGCCTGATTCACGCCGAGCCCTGAAATCAGCCGCGGGCATTAACTCTCTAACTCCTGCGACATAACCCACTGCGAGCGATTGGGTTACGGCGAGTTAGGACGAGCGTTAATGCAATGCTGGCACTTCCACCTTAACGCTGGCTAAAGGTCCCCGCCGGAATGCGACGCCAGCTTCGACCGCCCAGATTTACCCCCCCAACCACACGGACAAAGATATCAATGGCCAAAACAACCGCCCCTGAAGCCCGACAACCACCGACTGCTACTTCCCCCACCCTCTCCACCCGCCTTCACGAACTCATCTCAGCCTGCTTCACCGGCATCTGGGTCCAAACTCACGAACCCCACGAAGCCGCCCGGGAAATCACTGACCTGTGCCGTCAAGAAGGCTGGCGCATTGGCACTTGGAACTGTGACTCTGGAGTGCAGTTCCCCGTCGAGCAGATCACCATGCCCGGGATCACTGACTCGCAGGACCCACTCGCTGTCATCCGGGCGCTGCCGCAACTCTCAAATGGTTCCAGCACGACGGTCCTGCTGTTCGAGAACCTACATAGATTCCTGGGCAGCGTGGAACTCATTCAGGTCGTCGCGAGGCAGGCTATCACGGGCAAGCACAACCGGGCCTTAATCGTCGTGCTCGCTCCCGTGACGCAGATACCCCCGGAACTCGACAAACTCTTCGTGTGCGTCGACCATGAACTTCCAGACCATGCGCAACTGGAAGAGATCGCCCGCGGAGTAGCCACACAGGACGGCGAACTTCCCAATCCTGACGAGCTCCCCCGGGTGATCGATGCCGCCAAGGGCCTGACCCGTAGCGAAGCCGAGAACGCCTATAGCCTGTCGCTGGTCCGGCACGGCACGCTCAAGGCCGAGACACTGTGGGAGATCAAGGCCGGGCAACTGAAGAAGAGTGGCTTGGTCAGCATCCACCGCGGCACTGAATCGTTCCAGCAACTCGGCGGCCTCGATAACTTGAAGGCATTCTGTCTCCGGGCCATGCGACGCCAGAGCGAGGGTACGGTAAACAACAGGCCCCGCGGTGTCCTCCTGCTGTCTCCTCCCGGCTGTGGCAAGAGTCAGTTCGCGAAGGCGCTGGGGAATGAAACTGGCCGCCCGACTGTGGTGCTCGATGTCGGGAACCTGCTGGGAAGTCTCGTGGGCCAGTCGGAGAGCAACGTCCGGGCGGCCTTGAAACTGGCCGATGCTATG
>CAYSPN010000889.1:0-4415 GCA_964432895.1 uncultured Candidatus Kuenenia sp. | reverse complement strand
CACGACATAGCCCACGTCTGGACCGTTCCACTGAAACACCGCCCCGCGCCAGCTCGTCACCGCGATCGCCCCATTGGCATCGACATCGAGATCATTCACACGCGTGGCGCCGAAAAACTCCCGCTGATCGGCCTTGAACGTCGCCCCGTCTGGCGTGAGCCGGTGGCCGTAGACCCAGTTACGGCCCCAGTCGCAGGTAAACGGCATGTCGTTCCACTCGGCCGGGATGCCAGGCTCGTCGATCCACGCGGCACCGGTGCCCGACCCGCCACCATAATCGGCCATCGGTGCGACGCACTCGTCGCGAAAATGCTTGTAGAGCCGCGGGTAGCCATGGTCGTCGAGACCCGTGAAGTGATGAAACCGCACATCCCAGCCGTCGCCGTCGTTGGTGTTATCGCGGGCAACGAGATCGAGCAGCGGACTCACGGCCGCTTCGAGGATGTTGCGGGTGCCGCGGGCGAAAACTTCCAGCCCGCTGCCGTCGGGCCGCACGCGGACGACGCCGCCTCCGCGGAGCGTGAGCGTTCGGCCGTCGGTGCCCTTGGCGTTCAAGCAGCCGAAGTCACCCAAGGCCGCATAGAGCCAGCCGTCGATGCCGAGTTCGAGGCCATTGGAGGTGTGGTCGGCCGAGCGGTTGTCGAGGCCGAAACCGACGTTCTCCACGAGGACCTTGTGCTCCTCGGCCACGCCGTCCCCATCCCCATCGCGAAACATGCTGATCGTCGGCGGGTGGAGCACGTAGATCCGGTCATGATCCCAGACGACGCCCCGCGGACTGTCAACATCGGGCACAAAGTCCACCGACTCGTCGGCGCGGCCATCGCCGTCGATATCCCGCAGCCGCACGATCCTCCCACGATGCTTTTCCCGTGCGGTCGAGCCATTGCCGTCGCTCGCCACGTAGAGCGTGCCGTCCGGCGCCGCCGAGACAAACACCGGATAGTTGATCAGCGGCGGCCGGGCGAAAATCGTCGCCGAGAATCCCGCCGGCACCTTGAGATCTCTCCGTAGGTCGCCGTCGCGGGGCAGTTGGCTGGAATTGGGCTTTTCAGCCGTCTGCGTGCCGGTGACGAGCGACGCGAGCCGCCAGTGACCACCTTCGTGCCCCAGCGGCAGCCGTGCCGTCGTGCCGTTGGCCTGACGACTCACGAGCGTCATCGTCGGGGGCAGGAGCCACCGAGCCGCATGCTTCTCCGCGAGCGACTTCCAGGCGGCGATGTCGTCCGTGGACGGCGACTCGAGGGCGACCGACGCCGACTCCCCATCGGCGAATGCCTGCAGGTCGTTCTCCTTCGGCCAGACTCGCGACGTGCCCGGCTTCCAAGGCAGCGCGTAGCCCAACACCTTCCCGTCATGCTTCACGAGCGCCCGACTGGCGTGACCGCGGACCGAATCCGCTCCAAGATCGAGCGCATCGGCGGCGACGGGCGTCGCCTCGGAGGAGACAAGCCCGCTCTTTGGGTCGTTCTTGTCCGGCGCAGCAGGCAGGTCCTTGAGCCAGACGTCCGTGAACTGCACCTTCATCGGACCGCCCACGTGCAGCTGGAGGGCGATCACGCCCGAGAGCCTGCGGTGCGCCGCATCGTGATCGACGACCTCGAGCACCTTCTCGCCATTCTTCGTGAACTCGATACGATTGCCGATGGCGCGGATGCCGGCCTCGTTCCAATCGTTGCGATGATGCATCGCACGCAGCTTCGCCTCGTCGGCCAGCACGCCGGTCCGCCACCGCCGTCCGTCGAGCGAGATCACAGCAGCGACGCCAGTCGGAATGCCGAGACTGCGCAGACTTCTCTCCTCGTAGAGCAGCCCGTCGATGTCTCCGCCGGGTGAGAGGTCGTATTGATAGCCGCCCACGCACCACGGATGCACTGCATCCAATACGAGCGAGCGAATCTGGATTCCAGAGTTAACGCCAGTCTGAAACCGGTACTTGAGCCGCAGTTCGAAGTTATCGGGGGCGAATCGGTCCGGCCCCGGACCCTCCCACACGAGAAACGTATTGTGCTTGAGCGGATTCTCGGCGGTCGTGAAGCCGGTGATGGCACCATCCTCCACGGTCCAGCGGCCCGGCTCGCCCGACCAGCCAGCCAGATCAGTGCCGTTGAAGATCGGCCGGAAGCCAGCAGGCGCCTCGGCGGCGACGGCCATCAGGCAGCTCAGCCACAGCACGGCTCCGGGCAGACAGCGACACAGCACACAGCGCATCATCGGAGAGTCCTCGAAGGCAGTAGCACGGAGCAGGAAAGGTGGGGGCAAGCAGCGATTTTAGCGTTCCGATGCGATCACGAGCGAAGCCCGCTCGACGATGATCGACCCCGTCTTGCCGCCAAAGGCGTTGAGCAGCACGCACGCACGCACGGCAACGGTGCCGGCGGGCGCCTCGGCCGCGATCATGCCCGGAACGTAGCGGTTGACAGGCGTGCCGGCCCGCAAGAAATGCCGCTGGGCGTCACCGATCATCCGCCGGTTCACGTCGATGAACTCGATCTTCACGATAGCGCACTGCTGGCCGCTGAGCGGATCGCCTGGCGGCTGAGCGGCCACGGCCTCAAACACGACGAGTTGCCCGCCGATATCGCCCGTCACCACCTCCTGCGCCACGAACGGCCAATAGACGCTGCCGCGGGAGTGAATCCGCACCGCCGAACCACGGATCGGCTCGACTCGCATCATGCCGTCGCTGCCACCCGACGCCATCCACTTGGTCGCCCGCGGATCGAGCGACGCCAGTTGCCCGATTTCGGGCAACGATCCCGATCCAAACCCATGCATGTCGGGATCGACTAGAAGCTCCGGAAACCGCTCGAAGATTTCCCGATCCGCGACCCGCAATTGCGCGACATTGGCCTCATCCTTCAGAAAACCGATGTCGTCCTTCCAGCCCTCCTGATCGATGACGAATGCCTCGCCTTCGTGGACGAGCCGCGAACCACCGTCGCCGTCGATGCGGACGCTGCCCTCGGTCACGGCCAGCCGCGTCTGCTGGTTCGCGCCCACCGACACGAGGAACTCGGTGCCAAGATCGGTGACGGTGGTGGCGGGCGTGACGACCCGCAACTCGGTGCCCTTCGACGGACAACGGCATCGCACCGCGCCCTCACTCAGACGGAGCGAGTTCACCGCGGTCGGCTCGAAGACGGCGGGGCCTTCGATGACGGCCGTGCCGCCGGAGCGAAAGAGCATCTCCACCCGCCCCGACTCGAGCCTGATCGGCCCCTGGGGCAGTATCCCATGCCGCATACTGAGGCCGACATTCGAATCCGCCCAGACATCATCCACCGCCGCGTTGAGCACGGCAAACGGCGGGGCGGATGACACCGATCCACGCATACCCGCGTCGATCGCCCTGGAAAACGAAGGGAATGAAGCAGTGACGAGCCAGCCGACTCCAGCCAACCCCACCGTGACGGCTAACACGATGCCTGCCGCACGGGCCGCCCAGCCCGAAGTGCCGGCGGATGCCCTGCCGGACGTCCAGAGGCCACGTGCAAGGCCGGCCATATCGGGCGATTGCTCTGCGTAGTCGTGCTCCAGCCGCAAGGTGGCCCGCAGATGCTGATGAAACATCGATCGTCTCGCGAAATCGTGGGCCCGCGCCGGGTCGGCAGTCGCGAGCGTCCCCAACTCGTGGCTCTCCTCGGCCGACAGAAGCCCATCGAAGTGCCGCGACACGAGACTCTCGTAACGATCCGCGTCACGGTCGCTGCCGCCCGAAATCGGCCGAGTGTTGTCGACGTTGCTCATGCGATCCCCTCCCCTTCGGCTGTCATCAGTTTGCGACCAATGCACTTGGCCACCGCATCGCGACCGCGGTGCAACATCACCCAGACGGCATTGGTCGTCATGTCGAGCGAGTGCCCGATGGCGGCGGGTTTGAGGCCGTGCAGATACCGCATCTCCATCACCCGCCGGGTCTTGCCCTTGATCTGGGCCAGGCATTTCTGCATCGCTGCCAACCGCTCGGCCGACTCCCCGGCCACCTGCTCATGCGCAACGGCCATCACGCTCAAGATCCTGTCGTCAAAAAACACGAGTCGTTCGCCCGCCCGACGTTCGTAATGCCGCAGGATGATGTTTCTCGCAATGCCCAGTGCCCACGGCGTGAATGGCCGATCGCGGTCGTAGTCGTCGAACTTCATCACCACCGTCTCGGCCACCTGCGAGACGAGATCTTCGCTGTGCTGGAAATCGACCACCGCCCCGGCGACCATCGCTGCCACCACTGGCTGGGCCTCCGACCAGAGCCGGGAGAGCAAGAGCATCCGAGCCTGATGCGGATCGGGCTGCGGCGAGGCTGATCCTGGGACGGCAGGTGAGCGATTCGTCATAACAGCCTCTCCAGACTCTTCTTCCGAAAAACCGCCGCCACCTTACATGCCCCGCTCCGGAGACGGTCGTTTTCACGGAAG
>CAYSPN010000888.1:0-2102 GCA_964432895.1 uncultured Candidatus Kuenenia sp. | reverse complement strand
GCGCGTCGGGCTTGCATGGGAACCCTTCTCCATCCAAGCCCGCAGCGCAAGCAAGGGTATGCGGCCGGCCCCGCTATCCGCGTCGCGGATTCCCTCGCTTGCGCGTCGGGCTTGCATGGGAACCCTTCTCCATCCAAGCCCGCAGCGCAAGCAAGGGTATGCGGCCGGCCCCGCTATCCGCGTCGCGGCAACGCCCCCTACGCCACGATCATGCCGTCTTCGGCCATGTCGCGGGCGTGGTAGCTCGACCGCACGAGCGGTCCCGAAGCCACGCGTTTGAACCCCATGCTGCGTGCGACTGAGGCAAGCTCGTCGAACTCCTCGGGCGGCACATACCGCTCCACCGGCAGCGAATCGAGCGTCGGCTGCAGATACTGTCCGAGCGTGAGGAAATCGACGCCATGGTCGAGCAGGTCGGCGAAGACATCGAGCAGTTCGTCTCGGGTCTCGCCCAGGCCCAGCATGAGGCCGCTCTTGGTTTTGACCGTCGGCATGCACCGCTTCGCGTCAGCCAGCAACTGCAAGGTCCACGGATAGTGGCTCTTCCGACCGCGCACGGTGCGGTAGAGGCGGGGCACCGTCTCCGTGTTGTGGTTGAAGACCTCGGGCCGCGACTGCATCAGCCGTTCGAGGGCTCCCTCCTTGCCGATGAAGTCTGGCACGAGCACTTCGACAGTGGCTCCGGTGGCGGCACGCACAGCCTCCACCGTCAACCGAAAGTGCTCGGCGCCGCCATCGGGCAGATCGTCGCGGGTCACGCTCGTGATCACCACGTGTTTGAGTCCCAGCCGCTTCGCCGCCTCGGCGACACGCTCCGGCTCGTCCTGTTCGAGCGACTCGGTCTTTCCTTTCGGCACCGAGCAGAAGCCGCAGGGCCGCGTGCAGACGTTGCCGAGGATCATGAACGTGGCCGTGCGGGCCGACCAGCATTCGAGCCGGTTGGGGCACTTCGCCGACGAGCAGACCGTCTCGAGGCCCAGTTCGGCGATGAGATGTGCCGTCTCGCCATGGCCTCCGCCCGGCTCCAGGTTTCGGCGCAGCCAGGGGGGCAGCCGGCGAGACGGCTGCAGCGTCGCCGCAGCAGCCTCGGCGGAACCGCAGCCGGTCTTGCCTCCGGTATTGGGGCCGGCGACGTCGTCGACAGCAATGATCGGGAGTGAGCCAAGCGATGAGGCCATGTTATCCGACACTTCTCCTGCGCTCCGATGGTGCCGATACGGCGTTTTGAATCGCGATGGGAAAGCCAGACTGGATATGCGATTGCGGAAACTCGAAGGCGTCGACCAGATGTTCCACGAGCGCCGCTCGGGCATCCTGCAGCCGCACCCGGCGTTGCACGTCGGCCTCCACAGACCCCATCGTATGCGTTCCGGCCCCTGCGGCGACAGGCACGCTTTTTATCCGGCGGTGAAGCTCGAGCGGAGGCTGAATATTGAGAAACCCACCGTGCCAGGCCACCCCCCGCCGCACGGCAACGCCGACGGCCGCCAGCAGCCCGGTTCGGCCGAAGATGCCGTGCATCCGGGAGTCACGGGCCGCACCGCACCGCAGACTGCGAATCGCCCCCTCGAGCCCGGTCTCCAACCGATCCAGATAGGGCCCGACCGCGTGGCGACCGAGCCCCAGATCCGCCAGCGACGCAAACAGGCCGATGCCGATCTGTCCGACGCCGTGAAGCACCGCACCGCCGCCACGGCCGACGAACCGCACCTCCAGACCGCGGGATCGCAGCTCATCGTCGGAAAGGCCGATGTCGGCCCGGGAGCCGAGTCTGCCGATGGTGATCGACGGCGCGAGATCGTAGAGCAGGAGTGTCGGCGGCCGGCCATGCGGTTCCGACACCTCCCACGCGAGCCGCTCGGCCATCGCTCCGTAGGCATCGAGGCCGATGGTGCCGGCCAGCCAGACGGCAACACCCGAACGCGACGAACCGTCTGTACGACGTGCAGTCATGATCGTCGTCGCCTCATTTCGCCAGCGCTGCATGCAAGGCATCCCACGGAAGCGGTGCCCACGGCAGGGCCTCCGGCAGGCGAATCGGCGCCGGTCCGATCGCGACTCCCACCGTGAGACCGGCATCGGCCCGGTCGATCGAACGGTCG
>CAYSPN010000887.1:0-1859 GCA_964432895.1 uncultured Candidatus Kuenenia sp. | reverse complement strand
GAGGCGACGCGGACGGGCGTGCAGGAAGACGTCAAGAAGGCCAAGATGGCGGCCGACCAGAAGCAGCTGCAGTTGAAGACGGCGGAGGCGAAGCTCCGCGACCTCGACGGCAAGCTCAATGCCTGCAAAACCAACCGTGAGTATCAGACGCTCACGGAGCAGATTGCGGCCGACAAGATGGCCACGAAGGTTCTCGAGGACGAGATCCTCGAAGCGCTCGAACGGATCGACACGATCAAGAAAACGCTCCCCATAGCGGAGACGGCCGTTGAGGCCGCCCGCAAGCTGCTCGGCGAGGCGAAGGCCCGCGTGGCCGCCGAGGGAGTGCAACTCGACGGCGAGGTGCAGCGGCTCCGCGGAGAACTCGAGGCGACGGAACGGGAGCTGCCCGCCGACATCCGCGATCTCTACGACCGCGCCGTCAAGCAGAAGGGTGCCGAAGGGATGGCCCCGCTCGACGGCGAGAGCTGTGGGGGCTGCTACCACCAGATCACGGGCAACATGTATTCGGAACTGCTCGTGGGCAAGGTGGTGATGTGCCGCAGCTGCGGCCGCCTGCTGTATCTGCCCGAGAGAACGTCGTCGGGCTGACCCGGCCTGGCACCTCATCTTCGTCCCGGCACGCGTCCGGGGACGCCCAATCAGATCATCACGATTCTTGACATCTATTCAGGGAGTACCACATGTCGTCCGACCGTATTCCGATGACCCGCGCCGGCTATGACAAGCTCAAGGCGGAAGCGGATCAGCTTGAGACCGTGGAGATGCCCAAGCTCGCCCAGCGGGTGGCGGCCGCACGCAGCGAGGGTGATCTCAGCGAAAATGCCGAGTACCACGGGGCGCGAGAGAGCCAGGGGATGATGCAAGCGAAGATCAACGTTCTCCGCGACAAGCTGGCCCGGGCCGTGATCGTGGAACGAGCGAAGGAAGCTGGCGATGAGGTCGTGTTCGGCGCCACGGTGGTCGTGAAGGACCTCAAGTTCGGCGACGAGGAGGTGTTTGTGCTCGTGGGCGCCGGCGAGGAGGATTACGATGCCGGCCGGATCAACGTGGCCAGCCCACTCGCTCAGGGTCTCCTGGGCCGCAAGGTGGGCGAGAAAGTCTCGATCGACGTACCCGCCGGGACGATGAAGTTCGAAATCCGCGAGGTCCGGTTCGACGACTGATTTCAAGCGAAACACGGCCATGGAGGCACGCTGATGCCCAGCCTCGAGTCGCTGCAGTTCACAAACCGCTTCACGAGGGAGCTTCCCGGTGATCCCGAGTCGCACAACAGCCGCCGGCAGGTCCGTCAGGCTTGTTGGTCGCGGGTGAACCCCACGCCGGTCGCAGCCCCCAGGCTCGTGGCCCATGCCCGCGAGGTGGCCGATCTGCTCGACATCGAGGTGACGCCCGAGACCGAGCAGGCCTTCGCGGAGGTGTTCGCCGGCAACCGGCTGCTGGCCGGCATGGAACCGTTTGCGATGTGCTACGGCGGCCACCAGTTCGGCCACTGGGCGGGCCAGCTGGGCGATGGCCGGGCGATCAATCTTGGAGAGATCGTCAACGGCCGTGGTGAGCACTGGACGCTGCAGCTCAAGGGGGCCGGCCCCACGCCCTACTCCCGCACCGCCGATGGCCTGGCCGTGCTGCGGTCATCGATCCGCGAGTTTCTCTGCAGCGAGGCGATGCACCATCTCGGCGCGCCCACCACGCGCGCCTTGAGCGTCGTCGCCACCGGCGAGAGCGTGGTCCGCGACATGTTCTATGACGGCCACCCGAGGGCGGAGCCCGGCGCGGTCGTCTGCCGCGTGGCGCCGTCGTTCACACGGTTCGGCAATTTTCAGATCTTCACGGCGCGGCAGGAGATCGACCAGCTG
>CAYSPN010000886.1:0-6050 GCA_964432895.1 uncultured Candidatus Kuenenia sp. | reverse complement strand
AGATCAAAGCAAGCAACATACTCCCAGGTTTACTGTTAGGAATCACTGAAGATGCCCAAGCGTGTGGAAACAGGAACGGTCACGAGCGCTGCCGCCAGCAAGACGCGGCGGGTCGAGATCCCGCGTGTCGTGCGGCACCCGAAGTACGGCAGGATCCAGCATCGCCGTACGGTGTGCCACGTTCATGACGAGCAAGAGGAGTCGCAGCCCGGTGATCTGGTGGAGATCATCGAATGCCGGCCGCGCAGCCGTCTGAAGCGTTGGGAGTTGGTGCGGGTGGTAACGAAGAGCACCGCGGTCGACGTGACCTCCCTGCGAAGCGGTGCAAGGGCCACACAGCTGCGCGAGTCGGCGGCCAAGGCTGAGGCGGCTGCTGCCACGGGTGCAGCGGCAGAGAGCACGGAAGGACGGGCAGCAACATGATCCAGATGCAGACTCGGCTCGTCGTGGCCGACAACACCGGCGCCAAAGAAGTCATGTGCTTCAAGGTGCTTGGAGGAAGCAAAAAGCGGACTGCCGGGCTGGGCGACATCATCGTCTGCAGCGTGAAGAGCGTGATCGCCGGCAGCGACGTCAAGAAGAAGGCCGTGGTCAAGGCCGTGGTCGTGCGGGTCAAGCAGCCGGCACGCCGTGAGGACGGCAGCTATGTGCGGTTCGACACGAATGCGTGCGTGATCATCGACAATGACAAGAATCCGAAGGGAACCCGCATCTTCGGTGCGGTGGCCCGCGAACTCCGTGACGCAAACTTCATGAAGATCGTCAGCCTTGCGAGTGAGGTGGTGTGATGTTGATTCATACGGGCGATCTGGTCGAGGTTACGTCGGGCAATGCGCGCGGCACGCGTGCAAAGGTTCTGTCCGTCCGCACCGATGACGGCAAGGTTGTGGTGGAGGGCGTCAATCGCGTCTACCGCCACATGAAGCGGAGCCAAAAGAATCCGCAGGGTGGCCGTCTGAGCAGGGAGATGCCGATCAGCGTGTCGAACGTGCTGGTGGTGTGCGCGGCCTGTAGCAAGGCCACGCGGATCGGGCTGCGGGTGGCCGCCGATGGCACCAAGGCCCGCGTCTGCAAGAAGTGCAAGGCCGACATCAGCGTGGTCCGGCCGGCCCGCGGCAAGAAGGCTGGCGCATAGGAACGGTAGAGAGCAAAACTTTTACAGGACTCCAACAGGATCGTGGCGATGGCAAAAAAGACGAAAGAAAAAGAGGCGGCTGCCCCGGCCGCGGCAGGATCGCCGCGAATGCTGGAGCATTACGTCAACGTGGTACGGCCGCAGCTCGCCAAGGCGTTGGATCGGACCAACCCGCATGCCATCCCGAAGCTCGAGAAGATTGTGGTGAACATGGGCGTCGGCGTGGCTGTGACCGAGAAAAAGTATCTCGAAGAAGCAATCGGCGCGATGACGCAGGTTACCGGACAAAAGCCGATCGCCACGCTTTCCAAGGCGGCCGTGTCGGGCTTCAAGCTCCGCGAGAATCTTCCGATCGGTTGCAAGGTCACTCTCCGTGGCCGACGGATGTATGAATTCTTCGATCGCCTCGTGTCGTTGGCGTTACCGCGGGTTCGCGACTTCCGCGGGCTCTCGAGCACCGCGTTCGACGGTCATGGCAACTACAGCCTCGGTCTTTCGGAACAGATGGTGTTTCCGGAGATCAACCCCGACCGCTACACGCGGCCGCAGGGAATGCACATCACGATGGTGACAACGGCCCGGACCGACGACGAGGCCAGGCAGTTTCTCGTCGCCATGGGAATGCCGCTTAAGAAGGATGGAGAGGATGGCGGTGCCGCGGCGTAGCGGCATCAGAACGGATCGAGACGTATCCAGAAACACATATGGCAAGCAAATCAAAGATCGCCGCTGCCAAGCGGCCGCCGAAGTTCTCCACCCGCCAAGTGCAGCGTTGCATGCTGTGCGGCCGGCCGCGGGCCGTCTATCGGAAATTTGGCATCTGCCGCATCTGTTTCCGGAAACTCGCGGACCAGGGCTGCATTCCGGGGGTCCGAAAGGCCAGTTGGTAATCCGGTTAGAGCTGGGTCCATGGTCGCCGTGACGCGGCGATCGAACAGGTTAACAACGAACGATCAAGAACGAGTCTGAGGATTTCACAAGAGGGTTCCGCTGACATGATGACCGATCCCATCGCCGACATGCTCACCCGCATCCGCAACGCGGTGCGAGTCGAACGCGCCACCGTGGAACTTCCGAGTTCGAAGGTGAAGCGCGGCGTGGCTGACGTTCTGAAGCGGGAGGGATTCATCTGGGATTGGAAAGAGGTGGAAGCGGCCCCGGTCGCCCAGCTGCAGCTGGAACTCAAGTACGGTCCAAACGGCGAGCGGCTGATTCGGCACATTCGTCGCGTGAGTTCCCCCGGCCGTCGGGTGTATAGCCGTTCGGCATTGTTGCGGCCCGTGCTCGGAGGGCTGGGGATTTCGATCCTATCGACATCGAGCGGCGTAGTGAGCGATCGCGAGGCCAGGCAGCGGAAGCTGGGCGGCGAAGTGCTCTGTGAATTGTGGTAAGTCGTGCGGCGTGGTGATTGAGCACGTTGATACCTGGTAATTCCGCACGTCCGGTGCGAGGCTGACGACAAGAAACAGTAGGCAAGCAGAAGAAAGGCCCGAGGCGATGTCCCGCATAGGCAAGGCGCCAGTACAAATTCCGAAGGGTGTGAAGGTGGCAATGAATGCCGGCAGCCTGACCGTGGAAGGACCGCTCGGCAAACTCGAGCATCGCGTCCACCCCGCGGTAGCTGTCGCCATGGATCCGGCCACGTCGGCACTGACGGTGACGCGGTCGGACGACAACCGGGTAGCGCGAAGCCTGCATGGCCTCACGCGGGCCCTCGTTGCCAATATGGTCGAGGGCGTTTCAAAGGGTTATGAAAAGAAGCTCGAGATCGTCGGCGTCGGTTATCTTGCGGCCATTCAAAAGAACGTCCTGCAGCTGCGAGTGGGCTTTGCCAATGAGCTCCAGGTGCCGATTCCCGCTGGGCTCACGGTGACCTGCCCTGATCAGACTCACATCAGCATCAAAGGCATCGATAAGCAGCTTGTCGGCCAGTTCGCCGCCGAAGTTCGCGCCCTGAGAAAACCCGAGCCCTATAAGGGCAAAGGCATCCGCTACGAAGCGGAGCAGGTGCGTCGCAAGGCCGGCAAGGCAGTTACCAAGTAAGACCACGTTTTTCGGACACAACCCCTCACCTCCTCGTAGCCAGCAACACCCGCCATGGACCACGCCCGTACGATTCTCCGTCAGCGCATCCGCCGCCGCCACCGCGTGCGGCGGTTCATCCGCGGTACGGCAGAACGCCCCAGACTCTCGGTGTTTCGCGCCCACAAGCACATCTATGCCCAGGTCATCGACGATGCCTCGGGCCGTACGCTCGCGTCGGCCAGCACCGTGGACAAGCAACTCCGTGACAGCCTCGGGTTTGGCGGCAACAAGGATGCCGCAGCTGCGATCGGCCGAACGGTTGCAGAGCGCGCCCAGGCTGCGGGCGTCAAGAAAGTCTGCTTTGATCGGGGTGAGTTCCGCTACCACGGCCGCGTGGCAGCTCTGGCCGATGCGGCTCGCGAGGCCGGTCTGGAGTTCTGAGCGGGCAGGTGCACACAGGTTTTTTACGCCAGCGTTTTTCAAAGAATAAAACACAGTCTTCCAACCGAGAGAGCCAATCGTGTCCACAGGTGGCAGCAGAGACAGGGATTCGAGAGACAGGGATTCCCGTGGCGGTGACTCCCGTGGTGGTGAGTTCGCCGAGAAGGTCGTGAAGGTGCGTCGGTGCGCCACGGTCGTCAAGGGTGGTCGGCGGTTCAGCTTTGCCGGTCTGGTGGTGGTCGGCAACGGCCGCGGCAAGGTTGGCTGCGGCTATGGCAAGGCCAATGAAGTGCCTCCGGCCGTCGAAAAAGCGATCAAAGATGGCATGAAAAATCTGATCGAAGTGCCGGTGGAATCGGGCTCGATTCCCCATCGCGTGGAAGGCTTCAGCGGCACAGCCAAGGTGATCATGCTGCCCGCCAGTCCGGGCACCGGCATTATCGCAGGTGCTGCTGTTCGTGCTGTGTGCGAGTCGGCGGGCATTCGCGACGTGCTGACGAAGGCCCATGGCTCGACGAACCCCGTGAACCTGGTGAAAGCCGCGCTCGATGCTCTCAAGCAACTCCGGACGCGGGCTGATGTGGAGCGTCTCAGGGGCGTGTCGCTCTCCTGAGCGAAAAGCGGAAATCTGAAAATTGATCGGGACTGGATGCCCGGAAGAGTACGAGCGACCTGCGGTCGCCAAGCCGGGGCGGACAGGATGTCCGATCCCGTCGTGAATACGGAAAAAAAGGCAGACCATGAAACTCAACGACGTGAACAAGGGCATCCACAAGAATCGCAAGCGGCTGCGTGTCGGTCGAGGCCCAGGCTCGGGTCGCGGTAGGACAGCTGGCCGTGGCAACAAGGGCCAGGGGCAGCTTGCTGGCTGGAGCGCCCCGGCGATCTTCGAAGGCGGTGGCACCCCGCTTATCCGCCGCATTCCCAAGCGTGGCTTTCACAATCGCCACGGCCGGATCGTGACGGACGTCAACGTCGAGGACCTGGACGAGCGGTTCGCTGCCGGCAGTGAGGTCTCTCCCGAGAGCCTTCGAGCCGTTGGGCTTGCCAAGGGCATCTGGGACGAGGTCAAAATCCTTGGAAATGGCACGATTACCAAGTCGTTGAAGGTTGCTGCCCACCACTTCAGTGCCCAGGCGCGCGAGAAGATTGTGGCCGCTGGCGGGACGGTTACCGAGATTCCTGGGCCGGCTCCGGTCGTTCGGAATAAGCGAACCGCCAAAACGGCATCGCGGAAAAAGCCGGCTGCAGAGTAGGGTGGTGTATCAGGGCCATTGAGTGATGCCCGAATCCGTCCGAACCCCAGAGGTTGAGGAGCCCTACCCGTGCTTGAAAAATTGCGCATCGTCTTCACGATCCCGGAGCTACGGCAGAAGATTCTGCTCACGCTGGGGCTCCTCGCAATCTATCGCGTGGGCTGGCAGGTGCCACTCCCGATCGTCGATCCCAAGGCCATGACAGCTTTCGCCGAGGAATCGGGCGGCATCGGTGACCTGTTGCGGACGGTGGCTGTGTTCTCCGCGAGCCAGCTCTCCCAGGCCACCATCTTCGGTCTGGGGATCATGCCGTATATCTCAGCCTCGATCATCTTCCAGCTGTTGGCCACCGTGTGGCCCCCGCTCGAGCGGCTGTCCAAGGAGGGTGAGGCAGGCCGCAAAAAAATCAACGAATACACTCGCTACGCGACGGTGCTGATCTGCCTTGTGCAAAGCTGGGCCTACGTGGCATTCCTGTCCTCGGCCCGTGTCGGTGATATGTCCCTGATCCAGCCGAGCTTTCTCGTGGACGGGCGGCTGCCGCTGGTCTGGCAACTCGTCGCGGTGATGACCATGACGGCGGGAACAATCTTTCTCATGTGGCTGGGGGAGCAGATCGACGAATTTGGCATCGGCAACGGCATCAGCCTGCTGATCATGGCGGGCATTCTGGCGGCCATGCCCAGTGCGTTGGTCCAACTCGGGAGCGATACCAACTGGGAGCTGGGCGGTGGTGGCGGCAAGATGGGCGTGGAAACGCTGCTCGTGCTGGCGGCACTCTTTGTGGGCGTGGTGGCCGGCGTGGTCTTCATGACCCAGGGACAACGGCGGATTCCAACGCAGAGCGCCAAACACGTTCGCGGCCGCCGCGTGTATGGCGGGACCCGTCAGTATCTTCCACTCCGTGTCAATCAGGCTGGCGTGATGCCGATCATCTTCGCCAGTTCGTTGCTTCTCTTTCCGCAGATGTTCTTTCAGTACCTGCACAATGCCTATCCGGGCAATACCGTGCTGGGTGCCCTGCACGATTCGTTCACACGCGGGCAGTCATTCTTGTACAACGTGCTGTATGTGGTGCTGATCTACTTCTTCTGCTACTTCTGGACGGCGATCACCTTCAATCCGAAGGAGATGGCGGACAACCTCAAGAATTTCGGGGCCTTCATTCCGGGCTACCGGCCAGGGAAGCGAAC
>CAYSPN010000885.1:0-2694 GCA_964432895.1 uncultured Candidatus Kuenenia sp. | reverse complement strand
GGTCGTCCTCGAGTGTGACCAGCCGGGTGCCCGTGGCGTTGAAGCCCGCGGCCTCGAGCCTGCCGCGCAGTCCGTCGAGCACCGCCTCATCCTCCCCCGTCACCCGGTCCATGACGCACACGCCTCCATTCGGCGTGTGCACCGCTATCCGGCGGCCATCCGGACTGACAGCCAGCGACTCAACGGTCTGTGTCGACCGATCCGCAACACTCCCCGGCCTGCGGTAGAGCTGCTGCGCCCCCGACCACCAAGGCCCCCACCGCCGGTCCGTGGCTTCAATCTCCGCGTCTGTCGAGCGGTCATGGCGGCCATCGCGACCGGCGGTGAAAAAGATCGGATCCTGCACACTCGCAGCCAGACGGTCAGCGATTTTTCTCCGCGGCAGCTGCGGCGTCGTCGTCGGCGCGGCGGTCACGGCCAGCACCGCGGCATCGGGGCTGTAGGCAATTTGCGAGATGGGCCCCACCCCTGGATCGAGCACGGCGACGGCATCGTCCAGCCTGGCCGCCAGACACCGCATCTCGATCGGCAGGGGCCGGCCCTGGATCGCGGCATTGTCATCGAAGAGTGATCTCGCCATCCGCAGGTTCTGTTCATCGACGGCGGAGTCGATCGCCCGCAGATTGGCGACGTAGAGCCGCTGCCGGGCCAACTCGGCTTCCGCATCGGCGCGGGCTTTCTCGCGGCCGGCTGCGTCCCGTTGAGACGCGGCTTCCAAGGCCTCACGGACTGCCGCCTGCTGTGCGGCGACGGCCACCTCCCGCTGCCGCTCAGCTCGCACCGCGAACACCGCGATGCCCACGACAGCCAGAACGAGCGAAGCCAACACGCCGGTGGCAGCCAGGGCCGCCAGACGGTGCCGCCTGGCCAGTTTGGCGACCGCATCAAGGAGCCGTGGCGGGCTGGCACTGATCGGCTCACCGCGGAGATGCCGGCCCAGATCGGCCTCGAGTTCCGCGGCGCTTGAGTAGCGTTGGTCGGAATCCTTTTGAAGGCACTTCGCGACGATCGTGTCGAGATCGCCACGAAGGCTTGTGTTGACGCTCGAAAGCGGTCGCGGCTCGACCTCCTTCACGACGCGAGCCACCTCGTAGACTGGCCGCTTCGCGATGTCATACGGCAGACGCTCTGCGAGCAGCTCGTAGAGCACCATCCCGAGCGCATACACGTCGGCCCTGACATCGAGATCGTCGGCTGCCCCGTCGAACTGTTCGGGGGCCATGTAGGACAGCGTGCCCACGAGCTGGCCGATGTCGGTGTGCATCGTGGTGAGGGCCGTGTTGCCATCGGTGTTTCGGGCCACGCCGAAGTCGATGATCTTCGGATGCCCCTCCGAATCGACCAGAATGTTGCCCGGCTTCAGGTCCCGATGGATGATGCCCTTCTGATGGCCATGCGCGACCGCTCGACAGGCTTCGCAGAAGAGGATCACGCGGTCGCGGCTGGAGAGCCCCCGCTGGGTCGCATAGCCGGTGATCGTGACCGCATCCTCGATGTATTCCATTACGAAGTAGGGCACCTCGCCAGCGGGCAGCCGCTCCATGCCCACCGAGTAGATGCGGCAGATGCCGGGGTGGGTGAGTCGGCCCAGGATCTGGGCCTCGTGCTTGAAACGCTTCGCGGCCGCAGGGGAGAACAAGCCGGGGCGGATCACCTTCACGGCGACCGTCCGGCAGGGAATGCCCTGCAGCCCTTCGTACACTTGCCCCATGCCTCCTTCGTCGATGAGACGGACGATCGTCACATCGCCAAGGGTCGAGCCGGGGCCGAGGTGTCCGCCGCCGGAGCCGGCCCTGCCTCCCATGAAATCGGTGAGACCTGCAAAGCCCAGCTGCGAGTCGCCGATCGACTGGCCATCCGGGATCGAGGCGTCTGCGTCAGGTCGTTCCATTGGAGAGCATTCCTACCGTCGCTCTTACCCTCGCTCTTACCCTCGCTTGCGCGACAGCATGAACTCGTTGCCCTCGGGATCGACGCACATCGCCAGATGCGGCGGCTCGCCGTTCTCCGGTTCGGGCTCGCGGGCGACCTGTCCGCCGGCAGCCACCACCTCCCGCGCCCCGGCGATCACGTCGGGCACCTGAAAGCTGAGCCCCGTCCACGTGCGTTTTCCTTCGCCACCGGAGTGGATGCCGATGACCGACCCGAGAATCTCGACCTCGGCGATCACGCTGTTCTGCTTGAGCAGGCGGCCGCCGAAGAGGTCGCAGTAAAACGCCACCGCCCGATCCATGTCGGCGGCCCAGATGACATACTTCACGCGTTCGACGTTCATCGCGGCAGTATACAACGCGGAGAATCGCTCCATCCAAGCCCGCAGCGCAAGCAAGGGAAAACGCGTCCCATTGTTCAGAAATCGGGCCCGGATTCCCTCGCTCGCGCTTCGGGCTTGTATGGGAGGCCCGGATTCCCTCGCTCGCGCTTCGGGCTTGTATGGGAGGCTCGCATTCCCCCGCTCGCGGTTCGGTCATGGATCTCGGCTCGATCCCTGCGGTATCGGTGGGGGCGGCGGGGGCTTGATCTGCCCTCTCCACGGCACCGATGATTTTTGTTTTCTGCCTGTCGGCTTGGCCAGCAGCACGGCGATGCCAGCCAGGACGGCGAGCAGGATCGAGAGCCAGAATCGGGTCGGCATGGATTCGTGCTGGGATCGGGATGGAATAGCACGGCCACCGTGCAGCCGCAGGGTGGCCC
>CAYSPN010000884.1:0-2384 GCA_964432895.1 uncultured Candidatus Kuenenia sp. | reverse complement strand
GACCCCGGGCTGCTCTGCCCTGTGCCGAGGGCCCCGCACCGCAGGGAGATCGGGATTGAGGGCGCCCTGCCCTTCACCGGCGCCGACCTGTGGACGGCATACGAGCTTTCATGGCTCGAACCGAAGGGCAAGCCCAGGGTGGCCATGGCCGCCTTTGTCGTTCCCGTCGAATCGCCGAACCTCATCGAGTCCAAGTCCTTCAAGCTCTATCTCAACTCCTTCAGCCAGACCCCCGTCGCCTCCCCGGAGGCCCTGCGGGACATTCTCCTCAAAGACATCGGAAGCGCCTGCGGGACGACTGTCGGAGTGGAGCTCGTGCTGCCCGGAGATTTCCCCGATGAGCACATCGAGGAACTCGACGGGGAGATCCTCGACGATATCGACCTGGAGATCATGGACTACCGGCCGAACCCCCGGCACCTCTCGACGGGAAAGTCTGTTGCAGAGGAGACGCTCGTCTCGAATCTCCTGAAGACCAACTGCCCGCTGACGGGCCAGCCCGACTGGGCCTGCATCCAGGTCCGGTACAAGGGGCCCCGGATCGACCGGGCAGGTCTTCTGAGATACATCGTGTCGTTGCGGCGGCACGGCGGATTCCATGAGCACTGCGTCGAGAGCATCTTCATGGACCTCATGCATCAATGCCGGCCCGAAAGGCTCACGGTCCATGCCCGCTACACGCGCCGCGGCGGCCTTGACATCAACCCTTTCCGAACGAATTGCAACGAAAAGCTGCCGCGGAATGTGCGGACGGCGAGACAGTAGAAGATGAGGTGACAGGTGGCAGGTGACAGGAAAACCAATCGGTAGGGGATTTCTGTTACATGTTACCTGTCAGCGATAACCAGCAGCAGAAGCAATCAGCTCGACAAACATCCAACCCATCGGAGCAAGAATGGCACTTCCCGATCACAAGACGAAAATCATCTGCACCATCGGCCCCGCCTCGGAATCGCTCGAAGTGCTGGAAAAGATGATCCGGGCGGGAATGGACATCGCCAGGCTCAACTTCTCCCACGGAGACTACGATCTCCATCGCCGGATCATCGGGAACATCCGCTCCGCCGCGAAAGCCGCGGGCCGGCGAGTGGCCATCCTCGGGGATCTTCCAGGCCCGAAAATTCGTATCGGGAAGCTCGAACGCGAACCTGTCGATCTCAATGCAGGAGACGAATTCACCCTGACGACGGATGGCACCACGGGAAGCGGCAGCAGTGCTTCCACGTCTTTCACCAGACTCCCCGAGGTGGTGAAGCCGGGCAACACGATTTTTCTCAACGACGGGCTCGTCCAGCTTGAAGTGCTTGACGTCCGCGGCACCGAGGTGCGGTGCCGAGTCGCCGTCGGCGGTGAAATCCGCTCCCGCGTGGGGCTGAACCTTCCCGGTATCGAGTTGGGCATCAGCGCCTTCACCGACGAGGACCGGCGGTGGCTTCGATTTGCCGCCGGCGAGGGTCTCGATGCCGTGAGCCAGTCCTTCATCGAGAACGAATCGGACATCGCAACGATCCGCGAGGCGGCCCACTCCATGGCGTACCACCCCCTGATCGTCGCCAAGATCGAACGGGCCCGTGCCCTCGAGCAGATCGATCCCATCCTCGAGGCAGCCGACGGCCTGATGATCGCCCGCGGCGACCTTGGCGTCGAAATCCCCATCGAGCGGATCGCCCTGGTGCAGAAAAGCATCATGCGCAAGGCCAATCTCCTGGGCAAGCTCGTCATCACCGCCACCCAGATGCTCGAGTCCATGACGGCCAGCCGCCGGCCAACCCGGGCCGAGGCCACCGACGCGGCCAACGCCATCCTCGACGGAACGGACTGCGTCATGCTTTCGGGTGAGTCGGCCATCGGCCGCTACCCGGTCGAGGCGACGGCCATGCTGGCGCGGATTGCCGCCGCCACGGAGCCGGCCCTGGCCGGCTACGCCGTGGCCGACCTGCTGCGATCGCAGCGGCGCGAGGACCGGGTGAGGCTCACGGACCTCATCTCGATGAGCGTCCGCACAACGGTGGACCGCGTCACCCCCGCCGCCGTCTTCGTGCCGACACGCAGCGGGGCCACGGCCCGGATCATAGCCCGTTTCCGTCTCCCCGTTTGGATCGTCGCCGTAAGCGCCGTCGATGCCACCTGCCAGCGGCTGCAGTTCACCTGGGGCGTCCACGGCGTCTTCGAGCCGGAGCACCCCGAGGATTGGAAGGGATACATCGGCCGATGGCTCCGCGACAACGGAGTTCCCGGCGAGTTGGCCGTCCTCACCGAAGGCCCGTCGTCGAAGCACCCCGAGGCCAATCACCGCATGGAAATCGTTGACCTCACACCGGGAAACCGAGTATAAATGCACCGTTAACCCTGAACTCGAAAGGCATTCTCATGAAGAAGCTCGT
>CAYSPN010000883.1:0-2357 GCA_964432895.1 uncultured Candidatus Kuenenia sp. | reverse complement strand
CAGGGTGGGTATTCATTGCCCTGTCTCAGATCGAGATCTGTTCGCCTATCTCCATCACCTGATCGGCAGGCATGCCGTAGCGTTGCTCCTCACGGACGGCGTTTCGCTTCAAGTAGGCGAAGATCGCCTCGGGAATCAGTTCCAGGCGGCCGCCTTCGTGCGGCGTGATCTCGGAGTGGCCGATGAAGAACGTGGCCGTGTCGGGATCGAGCGGGATCGTTTCGGCGACCGCCAGTTTGCGTAGGAAAGGCACGAGGAGCGGCTGCTCCATGTAGCCAAAGCGGACGGCGATAAAATAAAAGCCGTCGCCGAGACGTTCCAATGTGTAGCGAGGGCCGGATGTGATCTCAGGCTGCGGGTCGTCGATCACCTGCAGGAGCACGACCGTCTCGTGGAGCGATCTCGACCGCTCCACGTAGTGCACGAGCACCGGCGGCGTGTGGGAGCGGCTATCAGCCAGGAAGACCGCCGAGCCAGGCACCCGCGACACGATCGATTGTTTGAGCTCCGGCCACTCCATCTCGAAGGGGCCATACTGGGCGGAATACTGGGCCATCACCGCCGTGCGGCCGTGGCTCCAGATCAGCATGGCCGCGATCAGGGCCGCCCCGATCAGCATCGGAACGTAGCCGCCGTCGAAGAACTTGAACATGTTGGCCAGCAGGAAGGGGATGTCGACGCTCAGAAAGAGCGCGAGCGTTCCCAGCGATGCCCAGCGGTTCCAGCCCCAGGTGTGGCGGATCACGAGATAGTAGAGGATCGAGGTCACGACCATCGTGCCGGTGACGGCCAGTCCGTAGGCCGCCGCGAGCTTCACCGACTCGCGGAACATGAGCACGAGCGCAAGGCAGCCGACTCCGAGGAGCACGTTGACCTCGGGAATGTAGATCTGCCCCTCGTTGTCGTAGGCGGTGTGGCGGATCGTCACGCGGGGCAGGAAGCCCAGCAGCATCGCCTGCCGCGTCAGCGAGAAAGCCCCTGAGATGAGTGCCTGGGAGGCGATCACCGTGGCGAGGCTGGCCAGGATCACCAGCGCATAGGTTGCCGGGCCGGCGGGCACCATCGAGTAAAACGGGTTGGCCGCCGCGGCCGGATCCCGCAGCAGGAGCGCCCCCTGGCCGAAATAGGAGAGCACGAGCGACGGCAGCACGAGCCACAGCCAGGCCCTGCGGATCGGCTTGAGGCCGAAGTGCCCCATGTCGGCGTAGAGGGCCTCGCCGCCAGTCACCACGAGCACCACGGAGCCGAGGATCAGGAGGCCGTGCAGGCCGTGCCGGAGGAAGAACTCGTTGGCATACCATGGGTTGACCGCGGCAAGCACCGCTGGTTCGCGGACGAGTTGGTTCACGCCGAGGGCGGCCAGCGTGAGGAACCAGACGAGCATGATCGGCCCGAACAGGCGACCCACGATTCCGGTGCCCGCCCGCTGGATGGAGAAGAGCGCCAGGAGGATCAGGCAGGTGATCGGCACCACGCCCTCCTTGAGGGCCGGACTGGCCACCGCCAGACCCTCGACGGCGCTGAGCACGGAGATGGCCGGGGTGATCACGCCGTCGCCATAGAGCAGGGCGGCGCCCATCACGGCCAGAAGCGTCATGCCCGATACGCCGCCGATTCCGTGGGGCCCGGTGCGATATCGTTCGGGCACGAGTGACAGGAGCGCCAGGATGCCCCCTTCGCCGTTGTGGTCGGCCCGCATCACGAACATCACGTACTTCACGGTGACCACGATGATCAGCGCCCAGAACATGAGCGAGAGGATTCCGAACAGGTCGAGCCGGTCGAAAGCCTCCCCGCGGGTGGAGGCGACGTGAAGGCACTCCTTGAGCGTGTAGAGCGGGCTCGTGCCGATGTCGCCGAAGACGATGCCGAGCGAGCAGAGCGCGAGTTGCCAGACGTCCGCGGGCCGCCCGTGCCCCGCGTGGGCGGGGTCGTGTGCGGTGTCGGCGTGGCCGGTCTCTGGCACGGTCATCGGGAGTTCCTGCGATCGATGCAGACCAAGGATGAGCGGACAGGGCTCGAGCGGGTGGCGCGGCACCCGGCCCGGCAGAGGATACCATACGTCCGCAGGATCACCGCCTTGCCAGTCAGGCGGCGATAGACGCGAGGGCGTCGTTCATGAGAATCGTGTTCATCATGAGGACACGGTCGCGAAAGGAATCGTCTCGAATTATTGCGAGGCCTCCGCCATCCGCCGCTGCACGCACTCGGCCAGCGCGCGGCGGATGAAGGCGAGCTTGTTGTAGATGGTCTTCGGCGCGCAGCCCTGTAGGCGGGCGACATCGGCGGCCTGCACCCCATCGGCGTAGATCGCTTTCAGCAACTGGCGGCTCGCGGCGTCGAGCTTGTGCGTGCAA
>CAYSPN010000882.1:0-2258 GCA_964432895.1 uncultured Candidatus Kuenenia sp. | reverse complement strand
ACAGCTCAAGCGGAAGCGGGACACCGAGGTCGAGAGTGTCGAGCGCCAGCTTGATGCGAAGATTCGCAAGGAACAGGACCGGCAGAAGTGGCTGGCGGTCCTGCTCCCGCCGATCCCGCCGCTGGTAGTGGCGTTCTTCGTTTATTTCCGGCGTCGGGCGATGGAGCGCGAGGGCGTGGCGAAGACGCGGCTGCGGTGAGCTTTCCCGTGGTGGGGCCAGGTAAAGGATTCGGGTGGTTCGATCGGATGGAAGTCAGGTGAACACGATGGACACGACAGGCAGGACTCAGAGCATGATGCACGACGATGGACACGAGAAGCGGTTTCGGCACCCAGACCTGCACGAATCTACGGCAGCGTCGTCGTCCGTAATGGTCCGCACCGGGCTGTTTCTGCTGGGCGGCCTGGGGATGCTCCTGCTGGGGGCGGCCGTGCAGCCACGGTTCAAGAGTTCCAAGATCGAGCCTGAGGAGCAGCGTGTGCTGTTCCCGGAACTGTCCGATGCATCGAAGGCGGCCAGTCTGGAGATCGTCTCGTACGACGACGAACTCTCCACGCTGCATCCCTTCAAGGTACTGCAGTCGGGCGGCGTGTGGGTGCTGCCCGCCCACCAGAATTACCCCGCCGATGCCAAGGAGCAGCTCGCCGCCGCCGCCACGGCGCTCGTCGACCTCAAGATGCTCGATGTCGTCAGCAAGTCTCCCGGCGATCACGAGACCTACGGCGTGATCGAGCCCGATCCGGAAAAGATCAAGCCTGGCATGACTGGCGTCGGGCAGCTTGTCGAGATCCGTGACGGCTCCGGCAACAAGCTGGCGAGACTGATCGTCGGCAAGGAGGACAAGCGGCGGGTCGGTGCCGATGCCAGCGGGCGGACACTACGGTTTGTCCGCAAGGCAGGGCAGGATCCCGTCTATCGCGTGGAGGTCGACACGTCGAAGTTCACCACGAACTTCGGTGACTGGATCGAAAAGGACCTCCTCAAGCTTTCGCCGTGGGACGTGCGACGGCTCGGCCTCGAGGACTACGCGCTCGTGGCGGTCGAGTCGAATGGACGGGTCGGCGTGCAATTAGATCGCAAGTATCGGGTCGATCTGGCCTATGACGACAAGGATGCAAAGTGGTCGCTGGTGAAGCTCGAGGCGTTTTCCAAGGAAGGAGAGCCGAAGGAGGAGAAGCTTGCCGAGGGCGAGGAGCTCGCTAGTGGCAAGCTCAACGACCTGCGCAACGCACTCGGCGACCTGAAGATCGTCGACGTGGCCCGTAAGCCCTCGGGGCTGAGCGCCGAACTGAAGGCTGAGGAGAGCTTCACGAACGACCGAGAAGCGGTGGCATCGATGCAGCAACGGGGCTTTCTGCCGCTCAAAACAGGGGAGATCCTCTCCACTGATGGCGAGACGATCGTGGGCATGAAGGACGGCGTGGAATACGTCCTGCGATTTGGCGCCCCGACCACCGTGGCCGGCGACTCAAAGTCGGGTGAGGAGAACGGGAATAAGGGAGCCGATCCCGAGAAGGGCGCTGCCGGCGAGACGAGCGGCCGCTACCTTCTCGTGATGGCGCGGTTCAACGAGCAATTGCTCGAAAAGCCGACGCTGGATCCGCTGCCGGAAGTGCCCGCCGACGCATCCAAGCAGGAAGAGGATGCCAAGAGCGGTGATGAGAAGGGTGATGAGAAGAAGGAGGGAGACGCCGCAGAGAAGAAGTCCGATGCGGCCGAGAGCCTTCAAAAAGCTGATGAGGCGGAGGCAGCGGCACAGGTCGCGCTTGAGAACCGTCGCCGCGTGGAAAGGGAGAATCGTCGGAAGCAGGACGATTACGACGACAAAGTCAAGGCGGCACAGAAGCGGGTGCGGGAGCTGAACGGCCGGTTTGCGGACTGGTATTACGTCGTTTCCGACAAGGAGTATGCGAAGATCCACCTCGGCCGGAACAGCATGGTGCAGAAGGTGGAGGCCAAGACGGTCCAGCCTGCACCGCCTGCGGAGGGACAGTGATCGCTGCCGGTCAGAGGCAACGCGACGGGTTGCAGCGATTGTGATCTGCGGCGGGAGCCCGCTCGGGGGCCCGTTGTGGTGCCGGCCGCTTGTGGAACCATCGCCCAGCCTGATAATGAGGACTTCCTGTTCGATCGCCCTCTCCTACCACGCATTCAGGACCGTCATGCACTCATCCACCGCGGCATCTGGGACGGTATCGGGCATGGTGTCGGGCGGCCTGCCGGCCGACGCGGTTGCCTCGCCAGGGTTTGCGCCCGG
>CAYSPN010000881.1:0-5169 GCA_964432895.1 uncultured Candidatus Kuenenia sp. | reverse complement strand
CTGCCGCGGGATGAGATCGTCATGTCTCCCACGCTTCGGCCCTTCAAGGTCGCCCACGACGGGAGTCCGGTCCGGAAACTGCTATCCTGACAGCGGTGCAGCTCCGCGACGTGTCGAGGCTGGCTCCAGACGCGGAAGTCTCTGCCGGCATCTTTTCTGGGAGTCCTTTCTGGGGAGCGTTCATGCATTCATCCGACCACTCCGCTGGGCCGTCTGGCAGCAGCACTGGCCCGACCGCGCGTCCGATTCGGCCGCTTGATGCGAACGAGCGGCGGGTTCTCGGCGTGCTGATCGAGAAGGGCAAGACGACCCCCGACCAGTATCCGCTCTCGCTCAACGCGGTGGTGACCGGGTGCAACCAAAAGAGCAACCGCGATCCCGTTATGCATTTGGACGAGGAGTCGGCCAGCCGTGCCCTGACGAGCCTGCGGCACAGTGGCGCGGTGGCGGAGGTGTTTGGCAGCGGGAAAATCCCGCGGTACCGTCACCTGGCCTACGAGTGGCTCGGTGTCGGCAAGGAGGAGTTGGCAATCCTTGGTGAGCTCCTGCTGCGGGGCGAGCAGAGCGAGGGGGACCTGCGGGGTCGGGCGAGCCGCATGGATCCTATTCCCGATCTGGATGCCCTCCGCACGTACCTCGATGCGCTTGCGGCCCGCGATCTGATCGTCTGGCTCTCGCCGCCCGGCCGCGGCCGGATGCTCACGCACGGCCTCCTCCCAGAGGAGAAGCTGGACAAGGTGCGATCGCAGGTGGGGCTTTTGGCCACGGCCGCCAGCGAGTCATCGATCGGTGGGCATGCGGGGGCCAGTGAGCCGGAAACGGGTGGCACAAGCCAAGGGGCTGGTGACCGTCGAGCGGCTGCGGGGCCGGTTGCTGAATCACTTGCGGATCGCGTGGACCGGCTGGAGTCAGAGCTGGCCGAGGTCAGGGAACGGCTTGCCGCGTTGGAGAGGTCTTGAGGCGGTCCGTGAAGCCTGCCGCCGTTATCCCCACTCGGACCACGAACCGGTCGCCATCACATAGCAGCTGAGGAGGGCGTTGGTCGTGGCGTGGGCCACCACGGCATCGAAGAGCCGCCGTCGTGCATACAGCGCCACACCGAACAGCATGCCGACCACGATGCCGGCCAGCCAGGCGTTGCCATGGAGCACGCCAAACGACACGGCGGACACGAGGAACGAGAACCACGAGAACTGCCCCAGCGGCACGCTGTCGGCGTCTTCCGAGATGCAGCGGCGGGTCACGAATCCCCGAAAAAAAAGTTCCTCCGCGATCGGCACGGTGACACTCGATCCCGCTACGCGAAAGAGCAGCCAGAGTGTTGTCCACGGTTGGCCCAGTTGGGCGGGATCGAGCGGGTCTGCATGGAGGCCGGGCGGCATCGCGAAGGACGGTGCCGTCGCCCACGGCGCGAGGAGCATCCAGACCGCGAAGGCAACGCCCCCGATCGCGACCGGGAGCAGCGAGATCCGGCATTCCCGCCACGGCAAAGCGTCGCGCAGCGACCAAAGCACGCCCGCCACGCAGACCACCCGCACCGGATAGAGGAGATCGAAGCCGCTCGTGAAGGCCCGGGTCAGCATCGTAATGGCCGTGAGCGCCAGGAATGGGATCAGACAGGCCGCGACGCTGAAGGCCGCGGGGCTTCGCTCGCCGTCGGCCTCCGGGATGGCCTGCGGCCGCACCGCATTCGGCGACGATTCGGCCGCGGTGATCTCGGCTGCCACTGGTTCGGAACGGGTGAAGAACGGCATCCGCGTGGCGGCCCAGATGATGCCCAGCCCGACCGTGAGGAAGGCGAGCCAGCCAGCGGTGGAGTGGAATCCGTCTACGGCGATCGCCGGCGAGATCCAGATCCCGACGAGGATCAACGCCGTGATCCGCACGACGTTCGCCAGCCAGACGAGCGCCACGCCGATTGGCAGAAGCAAGAGCGACTGCGGAAAGCGATGGAGCTTCCGAAACCACCAGAGGTAGCCTGCCAGCAGCATGGTGATCAGGCCGATGCCGTGAAAACCGGAGCACGCCGCCAGAATGCGGACCTGAAAGGCGTCAGTGCCGAGGACGAACGGCTCCGGTCGGATGACCGGCCCGCCGGCGAGTGGTGTGAGCAGGAGTTCCACGAGTCGGACGGTGGTTTCGCCGGTCTGGTTCCAGAAGCTCTGGGTGAGATCGCCCATGTGCCAGGATGTGACGGCCATTGCGGCGCACACCCCAGCGCTGCCGAGCAGCGTCCGCGCGAGTTCGACCGTCGGGGCGATGGAGGCTAACGAGCACGCCAGCCATGCCACCGCTGCCACGGTAGCGGCCAGGGGCGTGCCGGTGTCGCCGAGCAGAGTAGTCGGTGCCCCCGCGGCGAGCCAGCCAACCGCTGCGAAGACGCCCGCGAATGAGAGCACCTGGCCCGTGACGAGCGGCCAGGAGACACGCGCCATTCGGTACTCTGCCTTGTGCCGCTCGATATGCGACCACAACCCGCCGAGCATGCCGACGAGCCCGATGGCCAGCAATCGCTTCCCCGGCACTGCCAGCAGCCAGCTGCCGAAGCACCAGCCGACAAGGCAGGCTTCGACTGTCAGAAGCCCGGCCAGGATCGCCAGCGGCCGCCACGCCTGCTCGCCGCCTATCGTTGGCCGGTCGGGTCGACGGGTCACGTCCGCACCGCGTGTTTTGCCAGCATTCAAGAGTACCGGAGGAGGGACTTGAACCCACACGCCCTTGCGGGCAACGGATTTTGAGTCCGTCGCGTCTGCCATTTCGCCACTCCGGCTCGGGAAGAGCCTTACGAATACATGAGCCTACGGCCCGCCACGGCCGATTGCCAGAGATACCCGCCGGGGCCGGTTGCCGCCCCGAATTCCGCTGGCCGTCACCGGCGTTACTCGCCTACCCTTACGGCCATGAAGACCATCGTGTTTGAGGATGGCGGAGTCGATCGACTCGGCCTGCTGACCGTCGCCCGCCCTGCATGCGATCTCACCATCGGCGCCACCACGCTCGTCGAGGCTCTCGGCCACTTCGGCCCAGTCCGCCGCGCGGTGCGGCCATACCTCGCTCGCTACCTCGAGGCGGTCGCCGGCAGCCGTGTGGCCGTGTGGGGTGGCTCGTCCGCGATCCCTCCGCTGAGTCCGCCCGTCTCCTCACACGGCGCGATCCTGCTCCTGGTCAACGCCCGCGTCGTGCCCAGCCGCAACACGCTCATCACGCTCCGCAGTCTCGTCGAGGCCGGCCACCGCACTGTCGTGCATCACGGCGATGCAATCGCCGCAGCGATCGTGCACATCTCGGCTGATGGCAGTGGCTCCGATCAGTCGGTCGTGAATGCCGTGCTGGCCGATGCCGCCGCCGCGACGGAGGCAATCGACGCGCTCTCGCTTCCCGAGGCCGATGCCGACATCGAGATGCTGTCGCTGCCGTATGAGATCATCGCTTTCCACGAGCGTGCCATGCTTGGCGCACTCGACGTGCAGATCGACTCAGGACGCTTCCGTGAGATTCGACCAGGTCTCTTCGCTGCCGAGGGTGCCGCGATCGCGGAGCAGGTCGTTGTGCGACAAGGGCCAGTCGTTGTCGACGCCGATGCCGAGATCGGCCCCTTCGTCTGCCTCGATGGCCCGATCTGGATCGGCAGCCACGCCCGCATCAACCCACACGCCTGGATTCGCGCCGGCACTGCCATCGGCGCAAATAGCCGCGTGGGCGGCGAGGTCGAGGCGACCATCATGGAGCCCTTCTCAAACAAACCGCACGACGGCTTCCTCGGCCATAGTCACATCGGCAGTTGGGTGAATCTCGCGGCTGGCACCATCACCGGCAACCTCAAGGCAACCTATGGGCCGGTGCGGCTGCACGAACCGGCCGCCGACGGGAGCCGCAGCACGATCCACACCGGCCGGCAGTTTCTGGGTGCGCTCGTGGGCGACTTCGTGAAGACCGCCATCAATACGTCGCTCCCCTGCGGCGGGCGGGTCGGCATCGCGGCGACGGTCGGGGGCCTGGTGCCCGAGCAGGTGGCCGCCTTCACGAACATGGTCGTGGCTGGCGGCGAACGCACCTCGGCTGAGCAGGCAACCATCGTTCTCGAGCGGATGATGGCCCGAAGGGGCCTGGAATTGCTGGAAGCCGACCGCGAATTCCTCCGCACGCTGGCGGCTTCGCCGGCCGTTCCGTGACCAACGGCAGCATCGAACTACAATAGCGAAACACACCGTACGAGCCCCTTCCCCCCTCACCCCTTTTCGAGGCCTTGCCGTGTCGATCAAGGATGCCTACGAGAACGGCCGCTTCGGCCTGTCGTTCGAACTGTTTCCTCCCAAGACTCCCGAGTCGGAGGCGATGATGTGGCGGACCGTCGAGGACCTCATGGCCTTCGAGCCCGCGATGATCACCTGCACCTATGGCGCCGGCGGTTCGACCCGCGGCACCACACTCGAAGTGATCGAGGGCGTGCGGTCGCGGCACGATCTGCCCGTCGCCAGCCACCTCACCTGCGTGGGCAGTTCCGTCGATGAGCTTCGCGACTACCTGCGCGAGGCGGCTGATCGTGGTGTGTCGGCGATCGTCGCGCTGCGGGGCGATCCGCCCAAGGGGGAGACGTCGTTCACCCCGGTGGCCGGTGGCCTGCGGTATGCGTCGGAACTCGTGGCGTTGATCCGCAGTGAGTTCCCGGAGTTTGGCATCCTCGTCGCGGGCTATCCGGAGACGCATCAGGAGGCGGTGAGCGCCGAGGCGGATCTCGACAACCTCAAACGGAAGTGCGATGCCGGCGGCGACGTGGTCGTGACGCAGCTCTTCTACGACAACGCCGACTTCTTCCGGTTTCGCGATCGCTGCGTGGCCCTCGGCGTCACGCAGCCAATCGTGCCGGGCGTGATGCCTGTCACCAACTATGCGCAGGTCCGTCGCATCGCGAGCCTGTGCAAGGCGAGGCTTCCAGATGACTTCACACGTGCCTTCGAGGCTGCCGGTGCCGACGAGGCGGCGCAGTTCGAGGCGGGCGTGGAGTTTGCCTCGCGGCAGGTGCAGGGGCTGCTCGACGGCGGCGTGCCCGGCATCCACTTCTACGTGCTCAACAAATCGACCGCGACCTCCCGTGTGCTCCGGCAGGTGACGGTGCGGTAGCAGCGCCCGGCCGCATTCCCGTCGCTGGCGCTCAGGGCTTGTATGGGA
>CAYSPN010000880.1:0-1857 GCA_964432895.1 uncultured Candidatus Kuenenia sp. | reverse complement strand
GGAGAAGAAGGCTCAGCCGGAGCGTCCCGCCCGGCCGCCGGACTTCGAGCTGCGACTGATGCTGCGATACCTGCCTGCCTGGCGACCGCGGCTCCGCCTGGTCTTTATGCCGCTGCAGTTCGCGCAAGTCGTGGTCTTCCTTTGGCTTCAGTCTGTGCTTCAGGGTCCCGCCGCGCGGACTCCCGATTCCGGCGTCCTCGATAGCATCCGCGTCTTCTTTGGCTCGTGCTGTCTGATCTTCTTCGCGGCGATGATCGTATACGGCAATCTGGCGGGGCGTCGGCCGTACTTGGCCCGCGAGTCGCTTTACCCCGTGCGCCGGGCCGATTTCGTGGGCAGCATATGCCTAGTGCCTCAACCGACCTGAATTGACGGGTAGAGGCGTTTGAGTTTGATTCGGGCATTGGCTGTGGTGAAACGCCAGTCGATGCGGCATCGGGCGGTGTTTCGCGCGGATTCCCAAGCGGCAACCTCGCTGACCAGCGTGGGCTTGTCCGGAATCCGCCGCCGGAGACACTGCTTGGTCATCACGCTTAACTCCGTCTCGGCCATGTCTAGCCAACTGCCGTGTTTCGGCGTGTAGTGAACCTCCAGCCGTTCGATAAGCCGGCGAGCCTCGTCGGGGGCAAATGCCTCGTACAGCGAAGCCATCTTGTGCGTGTTCAAGTTGTCCATCACCAACACGATTTTCTCCGCCCTCGGATAACTGTCCACCAACTCGCGAATCACCTCGGCGAAGTCCAAGGCCGTGCGTCGGTCGGTCACCTTTACGCGACGCTTGCCCGCCAGCGGCTCAAAGATCATAAACAGATTCGCCGTTCCGTTCCGCTCATATTCGTAATCCACCCGCGCCGGACGCCCCGGCGCGGCGGGAATCGCCCGGCGTGTTTCCTTGGTCAATTGCCTGCTTTGCTCGTCAAAGCACACGACCGGCCGCTGCGGATCGTAGCGCCGTTGGTAGACTTCGAGCACGTCCTCCATCGCGCAGACAAAATCGGCGTTCTGCTCGGGCGGCAACACCCATTGTTCTTTGCGCCAGGGCTGAAGAACGTTTTTTTCAGCGTCGTGCGGACGGCCTCGCGGCCGATCGACTCGACGATCTCCAGTTCCACCAACTTGTCGGCCAGCAACTGCATCGTCCAACACACCCGGCCCGCAGGCGGCGACGAACAGGCCAAAGCCACCAAGTGGGCCTCTTGGACACCATCCAGTTTGCGATATTGTCGATTGGTGGCCGGTTTGCGGTATAACGATGCCTCCAAGCCTTCTTCGACGAACTGTTGCCGAACTCGGTGGACCGTCGATAAGCTGACGCCCACCAAATCCGCAATCGCTTCGTCCACGGCGCAGGGCCCCTCCTGCCCCTGATCGGCACGTAGTAACACCTGTGCTCGCTGACGAGTCGCCTTCGCCACCCGTCCTTGCGCTACGAGATTCTCCAATTGACCTCGTTCCTCGCTCGATAGCCGAACCACGTACTTGGCTTCCTTGCCCATATTCGCTCTCCTGACAGGTCGTTGCCCCGGAAAGCGAAATACCATCTCCACCAAAACCTGTCAAGTCGGATCGGTCGGGGCACTAGCCGATCTCGTCGAAGAGCCGGCTGACCGCGATCTCCAACTTCTCGGGCGTCTCGTAGGTCCCGTCGGCAATCTGCTGGCGGATCTGGTCGACCCGGTCCTGGCGGATCTCCGGCAGGTCGCCCACCTTATTGATCAGTTGGGCGGCGTCGGAAATCTGGACCTCGTCCTGGATCGACCCGGAGGGGGGCGACGCCGTGGGCCGGCTGACTCGCGCCGCATGGGGCGGACCGACCGATTGGGCTCCGTGCAACTGGGCTGGGCCGTAAATGTGCAT
>CAYSPN010000879.1:0-1785 GCA_964432895.1 uncultured Candidatus Kuenenia sp. | reverse complement strand
CTTCTCGAGACCGGCGATGAACTGGCTGTACCGCAGACCACGCTCGCGGCAGGCGGCATTGATCCGCACGATCCAGAGGCGACGGAAGTCACGCTTCTTCCGCCGACGGTCACGCCGGGCATACACGCCGGCGCGGATGATCGATTCCTTGGCAGTGCGAAGCAGGCGGCGACGCCCGCCGACCGAGCCCTTCACCCTCTTGAAGAGACGCTTCTTGGCTCGGAGACGGGGGACAACGTTTTTTGTGCGCATGGTTTTAGATTGCCTTCTGGAACGATCAATGTCGCTGTTTGAACGAGATTTTCAAGGGGCCCTGCTCGCCGGGGGCTGGTGCCGGTCGACGCCGGGGCTAGTAGCTGTAGCCCCCGAGCATCTCGACGATCTTCGCCGTTTCAGGAACGGCGAGCACGGCGGTGCCACGGAGGTTGCGCTTTCGCTTGCTTGTCAGTCGTACCTGCAAGTGGCTCGTGCCGGCGCGGCGATGCTTCACCTTGCCCCGGGCGGTGACACGGAAACGCTTCTTGACGCCCTTGTGGGTTTTCTGCTTCGGCATGATTCGGCCTCGGGAGGAGTGACTGGGATGAGAGGTAACTGAAATGATGGGTAACTGGGAAGACTGAAAGCGGTATTCGGGGAGTTGTCTACGCGAGGCCTACTTGGGGGACAGGGTGCAGACCAACCGGCGGCCCATTTGCTGTGGCGGAGCGTCGACTTTCCCAACGGGATCAAGTTGCTCGAGGATCATCCGCATCACCCGCTGTCCTTCGTCTATGTGCGCCAATTCGCGGCCTCGGAACACGACCGACACGATGACCTTGTCCTTGTGCTGCAGAAAACCTTTTGCCTGATTCACCTTGAAATCGATGTCGTGCTCACCAGTCTTGGGTCGAAGCCGAATCTCCTTGATCTTCGTCTGATGGACATGCGTGCGATGGAGTTTCTTCTTTTGTTGGTACTTGAACTTGCCGAAGTCCATGATCCGACAGACGGGCGGCTTCTCGTTCGGCGCCACCTCGACGAGGTCGAGGCCAGCCTCGCGAGCGCGACTCAGCGCCTCTTCCGTCGGGATGATCCCGAGTTGTTCACCGTCGCCGGCGATGACCCGGATCGGCGTGATCCGGATCTGCTCGTTGATGCGATGCTGCTTCTCGATGGCTCGCGCCTCCCGGACTCGGATGCGGACTCAACTCCGCAGGCCGGGAAGAAAGCGAACACCCGCACCATGGAATGGCACGAGTTGTGTCGGCAGACACTCCTCCGCGGCTCTCCCGGAATGAAGCGGCAAACGGATCGTTCACCGAACTTTCCCGGGTTATCGTCATACTATCCCAAGGATCGGGGGGCAGCGTCAACAGGCCTTCGGAAATCGGGGGAAACCTGCTTTATCGCGTCTGCTGACGGTCATCTCCTGGGGCTGCCGCCGTGGGCCCAGGAGGGGGCCGGTCATCCTGACGTGGCGTGTTTTCCTGGCTTGGCGTGGTTTTCTGGCTTGGTATGGTCGCCACGAGCCGCAGCCCCTCGATCAGCGGCCGGTCGGCGTCCCCGAACCGCTGCAGCATCGATTCTTCGCACATGAACGTCACACTCACCCGGCTGCCGTCCTGAGCCGCCAGCACGTAATGGATCCAGCGGAAGGGGAGCCGACCCGCCGTGCCAGACGACGCAATCCGCACGACCCGCAGCCCATCGGCGCGGTCCGACTCCTCCGCGGCATCGCTCCGCACCACCTGCCCCGCCAGCGACCGCTCGATGTCCCGCTGCACGTCGTCACGGGTGGGCAATGAG
>CAYSPN010000878.1:0-4316 GCA_964432895.1 uncultured Candidatus Kuenenia sp. | reverse complement strand
TCGTAGGGGTAGGCGCCCAGTTCGGCCGAACGCTTCTTGAGGTTCACGTGGGTCGGGCCGCACCAGAGGCCGAGGTCGGCATCGTCGGTCTCGCCGGGGCCGTTCACGCGGCAGCCCATCACGGCGATCGTGATGGCATGGTCCTTCGCGTAGGCCGTCATCTCCTTCACCTGCTTGGCCAGCTCAATGAAGGCCTCGTTCTCCACGCGGGAGCAGCTCGGGCAGCTGATGATGTTGAGCGAGCTGAGGCCGTAGTCGACGACGCTCCTCACCCGGCCCGCCGCGATGTCGCTCAAAATCGCCTGCGCGGCGGCGATTTCCTGGGGCTTGTCGGCGTTGGGCACGGTGAGCGACACGCGAACGGTGTCGCCGATGCCGCGGCTGATCAACTGCTCGAAGGCGATCCGAGTCTTGATGATGCCGTCAGGCGGCATGCCCGCCTCGGTCACGCCCAGGTGCAGCGGCACGTCGGGCCGGGCCTCGGCAAACCGTCGGTTCACCTCGATCACCTTCTTCGGATCGGAGTCTTTCAGCGAGACGGCGTATCGCGTGAAGCCGATCGAGTCGAGCAGCTCGCAGTGCTCCAGGGCGCTTGCCAGCATCGGCCCGATCGAATCGTCCTCGGCAAACTTCTCCTTCTTGGCGGGATCGACGCTGCCGCAGTTCACGCCGACCCGCAGGGCACAGTCGTTCTTGGCGGCCACGTCGGCGATGAACCGCACCTTGTCCTGCCAGGGCTTGGTCGGCTCGTGGTGGTAGAGATGGCCGGGGTTGTATCGCAGCTTGTCGACATGCGGGGCCACGTCGACGGCGAGGCGGTAGTTTTCCTGGATGTCGATGGCGAGGTTGGCCTGTGTGCCGGCCCGAATGGCGGGCAGGGCCGCGGCGTCGGACTTGCTGTCGACGGCGATCCGCACGACGCCGGCGCCGGCGGCATGGAGGGCATTGGCCTGCGCGAGCGTGGCGGGCACGTCGGTGGTGTGGGTGGCCGTCATGCTCTGGGCGGCGATGGGGTGGCCGGCCCCGATCGTGATGCTCCCGATCCGCACGGCCCGCGTTGGATTTCGCTTCAACTCGACCACGGCATCCTCTCCGGCGACACTGGTTCCAGCTGGTTTCTCATGCTCTGACCCCCTCAACCATAGCAGACACCCGCCCCCGGGCGAACCCGCCTTTCCGGCTCCTCATGCGCTACGACCCCGCCCTCCATATCGTCCTCCACGAGCCTGAGATTCCACCCAATGCCGGCAACGTGGGCCGGACCTGCGTGGCCATCGGTGCCAAGATGTGGCTGGTGAAGCCGCTCGGCTTCAAGCTCGATGACTACTACCTCCGCCGAGCTGGCCTCGATTACTGGGACAACCTCGAGTGGGAAGTGGTCGACTCCTGGGACCACCTGCTGGCGGCGCTTGCCGCGGTGGGCCGCCAGCCGACTTGGCTCTTCGAGACGCAAGCCACACGGAACTACACGGAGGTGGCCTACCAGCGGGGCGACGTGCTGGTCTTCGGGAGCGAGTCGCGGGGCCTGCCGGAGTCGCTCCAGGCCGCCCACGCCGACCGCCTGCTCGCGATCCCAGCCCGGCCGCAGGTGAGAAGCCTCAACCTCTCCAACTGCGCCGCAATCGTCGCCTACGAGGCGGTCCGCCAATGGGGTGGCGGCGTCTGAGTTACGGCCCTTCCGCCTGCTGGGCTGCATAGAGCGGCATATGCCGGTAATACGTCTCGAGCATGTAGACGCAGAAACTCGTCACGAACAGTCGGCCGCCGCTTGCGCCCCATTTGTCGAGCGAGGGGTCCCAACTGCCCCGCTGCCTGCCCTTCAACACCTGCTCGCGTGGCAGCACCTCACGGAGCCGGTCATTCCACCGCCGCCACGCCTCACCCTCCAGGTTATGGGCCACCTGAGTGATGTAGTACCACGCGTAGACGTCCTTGCTGTCGCCGTGGAAGTCGAAAATCTTCTCCGCCATGAGCAGCTCGAACCCTTCCAGAAGGCGAGAGTCCTGCTGCGGCCAGCCGAGGTACTGACGGCAGAGCAGCCCCTCCGCCGTCACCGCCGCCGTCATCGGGCCCGCCGGCTTGAGCGGGCTGTCGCGGCGATAACCGTACCGGGATCCATTGTCGTTGGCCACGGTATCGAGGAAGCCGCTGATCGCCTCGAAGGTGGCCGCAGGCACTTCCATCCCAGCCATCTCCGCGGTCTTCAGCGCCATCACGTACCAGCCGGTGACCGACATGTCGCCGGGTTTGCCAGGCTCATATCGCCAGCCGCCATTGGGCCCCTGGGCGGCGACACAGTAGGCGACGGCCCTGGCGGCAGGCTCCGCAAGCTTCGGATCGCGGCTCATGCCGTAGAGCTCGCAGAGTGCCATCGTCGCCTGTGCGTGGGAGTAGAGGGCGTGCAGCATCGGCACCGGCCCCACGTCAAAGGAACCATCCTCCTGCTGCGCCTTGAGGAGGCTCCGCCAGGCGCGGGCCACCACCGCGCGGTGCGGCCCTACTGTGAGCGTGTTGCCCGCCCCCTGAAAGGCCAGGAGCGCCATCGCCGTCGCGGCGAGTTGGTTCTCCTGCGAGCCGCCGTCGTCATAGGGGCCAGTCAGGCTCCAGAGGCCGTCCTTCTGGCTCTGTTGTTTCTTCAGCCATTCGAGCGCGAGCGTCACGGCGAGTTCGGTCTCCTCACTACCACCTAAGGCGGCCAGCAGCACCTCCTTGCGGCCCTCCTCGCGGCCTGCGAGCAGCATGCCGACAGCGGGGGCGACCATGGGTTTGTCCACGGCCTCCGTTCCGACCTCGACGTCGGGCAGGTCTGGGTTGGCGACCGGAGCCGCCTGTGGATTCTGCACAGGCGATAGTTCCGTCTTGGCGACCTGTGTCATCTCCTCGTCGGGCTGCTTCGTCGTCTCCTTCGCCGGCACGATGTCGATGCCTGTGTCGTTGGCCTGAACGCTCGCTGGCCCAAATGCCAGGCTGAGTCTGAGCTTTCGCAATGGCCGCTCCCGAACCACCCAGAGCGTGAGCAGAAGCAGGAGCAGACAGTGGAGCGAGAGGCTCACCGAAAAGGCTGGGCTTTTGCGGATGAACTCCGTGAGCCGCTCGCTAACCCCACCGCTTCCGGACGCGCCGGCGGCTGCGGCCGAGCCCACCGGGGCAGCCGGCTCGAACACCCGCGGTAGACCGCTGGCCGATCCATCCGGATTCGCTTCGTCGGCACCGACGTCCGAACGGTCGTCGAGTCGTTTCTGTCCGACGGCATCGCTGGCCCACGGAATGCCACCGACGAGTGCCTTCGGTCCAGACGCACCCGCCGGACCAAGTGGCCACTGTGGCGAAGACAGCCTGAAATCCTGCTGTTTCATGGGGAGAAACCTGCCCGCACGATCGATTCAAACGCACCTGGGCTTCATTTCCTGGTGACGAACTGGTATTATTCCGACTCAGCCTTCGGAGAAACATCCCGAAACGGATCGCTGACAACCGTCATCGTCCGTTTTGGAGTCGACCCCGAAGCTGATAAACCAAAAAAACATGTCGCGGGGTGGAGCAGCCCGGTAGCTCGCGAGGCTCATAACCTCGAGGTCGCAGGTTCGAATCCTGTCCCCGCCACTTCACGCAAGCCCGGCCATCCCTGGCCCGGGCTTGCTGTTTTTTAGGGCGGCATCCTGCCGCCTTTACGCCGGCAGGACCATCCATGGCTCCTGCCGGCTGTTTTTTGCGCGGCCTCCTGCCGCGGGCCAGCTGTGGTAACTGGCGCAGTTCCCGAAGAACCAGCTGCAACCTGAATGGTGGCAGCGGGTTCTGTCGTTTCGTGCGGCTCAGTGCTGCCGGATGCGGACGCCTGCGGAGTCGCATTTCGCGTCGCACTCTGGCTGACTCCCCTGCCCCGCGTCCGCACCAGTCAAAGGGCTCGACTCGCCGCCACCCACGACGTCCTCAAAGTGGTGTGGAAGATGTTTGTCAGCGGATCGGGCGGGGGCGTATTCGCGGTGGGAAGCGCCAACGGAGAGATCAAGGGTTCGCCGTGTCAGGCGGGAGTCGGGAGGGAAATGAGCGGCCGAGAAAAAACAGAAGGGGCATTGAGGCCCGCCTCCCCCACGCCGCGCCCCGGGCGAGCACACGGCAGCGTGTCGCCGTCATGAGTCGCTTTATCTCATCAAGAGAAGTATCGTCAGCGCCGAGATGGCCTCCAACCCGTCGAATAGAGGTTCGGTTCCCTGAACCTGAACACCTGGAAGGAATTTGGATCCCCGTTGGGGTCTTCCACATGCCTGCCAGGCAACGTGATCGTCAAGAGCTTTGCCCGAGCCGGAATCGCTGGA
>CAYSPN010000877.1:0-2955 GCA_964432895.1 uncultured Candidatus Kuenenia sp. | reverse complement strand
ATCCGCGCGCCAGCAAGGGGCTTCGACTTGCCATACTTCTGACGGAGGGCCATCAGGCCGGGCATTTCGTTCTCGGCCAGCATGATCTCTTTGCGGCCCCAATCGGCCAGCGAGAGATCGGCGACTTTGTAGGGCAGACGGGTTTCAACTTGCGACACTGGACAGGCTCCTGAAACGGGTGGGAAAGTGGAGGGTGAATGTCCCATAGTAGCCTCCCGCAGGCAATCGCAAAGTTGGCTAGCGGATGCCCTCCATGCCCCGGCGGGCCGCGGCGATGAAGTCCCGGACTTTCCGGGGGTCTTTCCGCCCGGGGGCGGTTTCCACGCCGCTGGCGGTATCCACGGCCGAAAGCCCGGTGATGCGGATCGCTTCGGCAACATTGTCCGGAGTCAGTCCGCCGGCGACGGCCATCGGCACCGTCAGCGAGCCGGCCCGGGCGAGCGCCGTCCAGTCAACCCGTTCCCCGGTGCCGCCGAGCCGGCCGGGTGCGGTGCCACGTGAAACGGCGGCGTCGACGATCACCATGGCGGGCGGTCCGCCAGCCGCGGTCGCTGCCGCGATCCACTGCCGGGCGGCCGCCAGCGGGTGAACGCCCGGCAGCGATGTCGCAAGCCGAACCGCCCTGATCACGGGCAGGCCGGCGAGCTCTCCGCACCGCTCGGGGGGCTCGGTCGTCGCCTGCGCGCCGTTGAGATGACCGTGCAACTGGATGGCGTCGAGGGACAGTGCACGGGCGATCTGCAGCATGTCGACGGCGGGCATGCCCGCGAACACGCCCACCCGGAGCACGCCGGCGGGAATGGCGTCGGCCACCTCGTGGCCACGGGACAGATCGAGTTGGCGGGGAGAGCCCTGCACGAAGTTGAGGCCGATGGCATCGACGCCCGCTGCGGCGACCATCTCCGCGTCGGCAGCAGTGGTCACCCCGCAAATCTTCACATGGAACACGCAATCACCTCCGGGCGTCATATTCGGCGCGACCGGTCTCGGTCGGGCCGTTTTCTCCACATGGCAAAGTCTACGGCGGCGTCGGGCGGTGCAGGAAGGCGCGATCATTGGTCGAAACCTCATGGGTCGGAAGTTGTGAACGCCACCTCTGGATACTCAAACCCGTGCATCAACCCCGTCGACACCCATCCACTCGTCCCTTCATGGCCGTCCCACGCACGCAGTTCTATCACCCAGCGCGGGTGACCGATGCGGCACTGCACGCCATCGACCGCGCGATCCGCCGCGCCGAGGGAATCTCGCTTGTGGTCGGGCCACCCGGTACGGGCAAGTCTTTGCTGCTCGCGAAGGTGGGCGAGAGCGTGGGTGAGGACTTCAGGGTGGCACTGCTCTCCGGCGCGAGGATCTGCACCCGCCGGGCGCTGTGGCAGTCGATCCTCGCCGACCTGTGCAAGCCCTACCGAGGCCTCGACGAGGCCGAACTGCGGATCGCCGTGGCTGAGGTAGTGCGCGAGCTGGCCGCCACGGGATCGGGGCTTGTGATCCTCGTGGACGAGGCTCACACGCTCCCGTTGCGGCTCATCGAAGAATTGCGGCTGCTGGCAAACACGCCGACGCCGTTGCCCGCTGTCCACATCGTGCTGGCCGGGCCGGCGGCCCTCGAAGAGCGGCTGGCCTCGCCGAAAATGGAAAGCCTCGCGCAGCGGATCGCGGTCCGCGCGTATCTCGAGCCGCTCGATCATGCGGAGGCCGTTGCCTATCTGCGGACGCAGACGAGAGCCGCGGGGCTTGACTGGGACAAGTGCTTCGAATCCGGCTGCGACGACGCCGTCTACAGTGCCGCCGACGGCGTGCCACGGCTGATGAACCAACTCTGCGATCAGGCGATCGTGATCGTGGCCGATGCCCGGCGGCGGGTGAAGCTCGCCGACATCGCTGCGGCCTGGCAGGAGATCCAGAGGCTGCCGTCGCCGGCGCTGTTCGGCCACTTGGTGGACGGTGAAACATGCCGCGAGCCCACTGGCATCCACACAGCTGCCACCGGTGGCATGGCTGGCACCGAGATCGATGACGGTGCCGACAGATTGTTCGACGGTTCCTCGGAAGGATATATCGTGCACGAGCATGGCGGCGATAGCGGCGTCGGCGTGATCGAGTTTGGATCGCTCGACGACCAGCCCAATGACCAACTGGGCGATATCCCGATGCAGACCTTGGCGGATATCAGCGACATCATCGGCGCGGACGACCGCGAGCCGATGCATGCCGGCCGGTCCGACCCCTGGCACGGGCCGGACGTGGAGTTCGTCTTCGATGCATCGACCGATCCGTTTCAGGAGTTCTTCGAACAGGAGGAGCGGATCGTGGAACGCTATCTCGTGCGGTCGCCCGACGACTTCAGTCGCCATCAGCATGTGGCCAGTTGCGAGGGGGCGGCGCTCGTGCGGCAGTTGGCCGAACTGGCGGACGAGCGGCACGGGGTGGACACTGGGCCGCACGGTGCGCGGTCGCGCGGCGGAATCGCCGGGCCGTCCGGTGGAGACTCCCAGCCGCCGGTCGAGCAGGGACCCCTCGTCGCGACGGCGGCCGCCGAAGTGGACGACTCCGACATGGTCGTGATCGAGGAAGATCTGCTGGCGCAGCCTGGCGGTCGGCCGGCGGTCGCGGCGGTGCGGTTGGGTGACTACCGCCGGCTGTTCGCACGATTGCGTCGTGGCGGCTAATCGCTCGTGAAAACAGCCCTTTTGGGCCGGTTCGGCACTTTGCCCGCCGCGTGCTAGTCTGGCCGTCGCCATGTCATCCACCGCAGACATCCACTCGCGCGACGACTGGGCTTCGGGCCGCGTCCTCGTCGTGTCGGCCACCTACAACGAGCGAGAGAACGTCGCGGCGTTGATCGACCGCGTGCTGGCGGTCTCGTCCGAACTGCAGCTCTTGATCGTCGACGACGACTCGCCCGATGGCACGGGGCAACTCGCCCTCGACCTCGCGCAGCAGCAGCCGCGG